>JAOPYW010000063.1 GCA_025964405.1 Thermoleophilia bacterium
GCATGCAATACTTCTTCCAGGGCTGGGGTGCCCGTGGGCCGACGACCAAGTACCGCGACATGCTCCTCAACACTGCCACCGAGGAGATGGGCCACATCGAGATGCTCGTGACGGCCGTCTGCATGAACCTCGAGGGCGCCCCGAGCGCCGTCCAGGATGACGTCGTCACGAACCCGCTCGTCGCGGCCCGCATGGGCGGCATGGATCCGCGGCACTTCATCTCCACCGGCGGCGGCGCGACCCCGGCCGACGCCAACGGCGTGCCGTTCGACGGATCGCACATCTACGCCTCCGGCAACCTCATGGCCGACATGTACGCCAACGTCGCTGCGGAGTCGATCGGCCGCACCCTCGCCGCCCGCCTCTACGAACTCACCGACGACCCGGGCATGAAGGACATGCTCAGCTACCTGCTGGCCCGCGACACCATGCACCAGAACCAGTGGCTCGCCGTCATCGAGGAGCTCGGCGTCAAGCCCGTGCCCGACGACTTCCCGCTCGAGCAGGAGAACCGTGAGTTCAGCTACGCGTTCATCCAGCACTCCTCCAACCCCATCCCCGACACCGCCCGCTGGGCGAGCGGCACGTCGATCGACGGGCTCGGCGAGTTCCGCGTGCAGCCCGCCGTGGCGCTCGGCGAGGAGCCCAAGCTCCAGCCCGCACCGCTCGCTACGCACGACGGCATGGTTGCCACGGCCGGTGGCGTCGACGACAGCGACAAGCCCGGCGTACTCAAGCAGGCCATGGACGCGGTGAAGGGCTGACCGGCTGACACCGCGCACCGACGCGACTACCCTGCCGGGGCGCGGGCATCACGCCTGCGTCCCGGCCACTCGCGCGTCGTCAACGTGCCGCCGCGCATTCATCACACAGTCGAAGGAACCACGCGCCCATGTACGACTCCACTGCCGCTGCCGGCACCTCGGCCACAGTCGCACCGCTCGACCCCGATGACGTACGCGAGGAGGTCGTCACGCTGCTGCGCCGCCTCGTCACGTGCGACACGTCGAACCCGCCCGGTCGCGAGACGCAGGCCGCAGCGATCATCGAGGATTTCGCGCGGGAGGCCGGGCTCGAGACCGAGCGCGTCGCCACCGATGACGCTCGCACGAACCTGATCGTGCGCCTTCCCGGCCGCGGCTCGGGGCCCTCACTGGGCTTCCTCGGTCACTTCGACGTCGTGCCCGCCGACCGCGAGGACTGGTCGGTGGAGCCGTTCGCGGCGATCGAGCGCGACGGCGCGATCTGGGGCCGCGGCACCGTCGACATGAAGTGCCAGGTCGCAGCGTCGACCGTGGCGCTGGCCCGGCTCGCGCGCGCCGGCTTCCGGCCGCAGGGCGACCTGATGCTCATCCTCGTGTCGGACGAGGAGGTCGGCGAGGCGGGGGTCGGCGCTCCACACCTCGTCGAGGCGCGCCCTGAGCTCATGCCCGACCTGGTCGTCGGCGAGGGCGCCGGTGAGCGCTACGACACGACTTCCGGGCCGGTCTACCTGCTCGACTGTGGCGTGAAGCGTTCGTCGATGGTGACCATCACGGCGCACGGCACCACCGGAGACGCGTCGCTCCCCGACGTCGGCAGCAACGCCATCCACGAACTCGCGCGCCTGCTCGAACGCATGCGCGCATGGGAGTCACCCGTCGTGATCCCCGACGAGGTACGCGAGCTGATCGACTTCCTCGCGCCGGGCATCGACGACCCCGGAGAGCAGGTCGCCGCCGCGCGCGCCGCAAGCCCGCAGCTCGACCAGGTCATCGCGGCACTGACCGGCACCGTCTTCACCCCCGTCACCATGGAGTCACCGGAGCCGCTCAACGTCGTGCCCCGCCGGGCCAGCGCGAAGCTCCAGACGATCGTGGTGCCCGGCACCACGCGCGACGACATCGAGGCCGAGGTGCGCGCCGCCCTCGGCGAGGGCAACTACGAACTCGACATCGAGGATCCGGAAGGGGGGCTGATGTCTCCCACCGTGAGCCCGTTGCGCGACGCGATCGAACGCTTCCTGGCCGAGCACGACCCGGCGGCGCGACTGGTTCCCGCGATGGGTTACGGCTTCGCCGATTGCCACCTGATGCGCACCGCCTACGGAAGCACCGCGTACGGATTCATTCCCTTCCGTCACGCCGATCCTTTGCAGAATCTCACCACGAAGCACGCAGCCGACGAGCGCATCCTCATCGACGACCTCGTCTTCCAGGTGCAGGCAGCCCACGCGATCGCGACGCACGTCGGCCAGCTCACCGCTTAACGCGGCGCTGCGACATGCAGGGGGCTGCGACGGCGGTGCACGGTGACGACGGTGATGCCGTGGGAGCCGGCTGCGACCTCGCGCGCGCCGTGCGCCGCGAGCAGGTGGGTGCTGCCGGGCGCGAGCCGCGCGCTGTCGCCGGCCACCTCGAGCGTGCCGGTCCCGGCAACACAGATGAGCGCCACGTCGCGATCGGCGCTGGTCCCCTGGGTCACGCCGGGAGCCAGCGTCACGCAGGTCGCGTTCAGCTCCCCCAACGCGAGGCCGGTCGCGCCGGATGCGGTTGGTGCCTGACAACTGACTTGTCGCTCGCTCGGCGCGGGCTCGGCCGTGGCACCACCTGCCGGATCGAGGCGCGACCCGAGGCCTGGCCGCTGCGCATCGGTGAGCCGCTCCTGCCACGACTGGAACAGCTCGCGCTCCTCCCACCTGACATGGTCGTGGAGGGCCGCGGCGAACGCGGCCGCCAGCGCACGATCGCTCGGGTGCTCGACCAGCCGCGCATGCAGTGTGCGCAGCTCGAGGTGCTCGCGCGCGATGCGCGAGACCTGGTCGTCGGTGACCACACCCAGCACGTCGAGCTGCGGGAGCAGGATCGCCTCTTCGTGGTGGAGGTGCTCGGCGAGCTCCTGGCCCGCGAACGCGAGCGCCTGCTCGACGACCTGCGCGAGCTCGTCGTCGCTCCCATCGGCGGCGACGAGGCGAAGCCGATGCGCGTTGGCGAGCGCGTGCTGGTGGTCGTGCGAGTACGGAACCAGGGCTTCGATGCGGCGCATCAGGTCGCCTCCTCGGCGGGTCGGCAGCTCAGTGATGACCGTTGTCGCCGGCCTTGGCCGCGGGGATGGCGCCGGGCCCGGGCTTGCCGTCACCGGCCAGGAACATTCCTACGGCACCCTTCGCCGCGAGGTTGAACTGGTGCGTCACGAACGGGAACTGGCCCTCGCCCACGAACGCCATCTCGACGACCGTGGAGCCTGACGTCGGGATGCCGATCGCCTGCCGCCCGTAGGTCGCATTGCGCGGGTTGCCGTCGGCTAGTGCGCGGTCGAAGATCGTGCCCACGACATGGAAGCTGCTCTGCTCGCTCGGCCCGGCGTTGAGCACGAACACGCGGGCGTGGCTGTCGGCCGGCACCTTGATCGGATGCTCGACGTACTGGTTCGGGATACCGTTGAACGCCATCGAATCGGGCTTGTTGTCGTTGATCGCCGTGGGCGTCGCGTAGAGCTCCGACTGGGTGATCGCGTACTCCGGCATCGCCGCGCCGAAGCCCGCTTTGGGCTGCACGATGAGCATGCCATACATGCCCATGCCGATGTGGTGCAGCACGGGCGTCGTGGCGCAGTGGTACATGAACACGCCCGGGTAGTCGGCAGTGAACGTGAAGGTGCCCGACTTACCGGGGGCGACCTGCACGCGCCCGCCACCGAGTGTCAGTCGCGACGCGTGGAAGTCGACGCTGTGCGGCATCCTGCTGTCGCTCGCGTTCGTGATGTTGACGGTGATCTCGTCGCCGACGACCGCGCGCATGACGGGGCCGGGCACGGTCTTGTTGAAGATCCACATCGTGTAGACCTTGGTGCCGACCTTCACGTTGCGCTCGGTGGCGGTGAGGTTGAAGGTCTTGGGGCCAGCCGCGACGGGGCGGGTGACCGGATCGAAGGCCGGCATCGTGTAGTCGGCCGTGAGCTTCGCCGGGGCGGGAGCCGACTCGGCAGCGGCGCCGATTTTCATGCCGGCGGTGTCGGTGGCCGCGGCGGCAGGCGTGATCGCCGAGTTGTCACTGCGCCCACCCATGGTGAGCACGACGATCGCGACGGCAGCGATCGAGAGCAGCACGCCCACGACGGTCAGGGGCGCGAGCACGTCGAAGTCGACGCGACGCTGGCGCCGGTCGGGAGAGAGGATGGGGTCGTTCGAGGGCATGGTGCACGCTTCCGTGGTCGGTTGACCACAGCGTGGAGCATGTCGACGCCCTGACCATCGGGGCATCACGCACAGGCCTTGCGGGACATCCGCAGGCCGATCGGAACGTTCAGCCGCCACCCTCGATGAGCGTGAGGTGCGGGCGATCGTCGTCACCGGTGCGCGGTGCGGGCGCTGCGGCAGGGTCGGGCGCCGGACCAGAGCCTGCCGTCAGGCGCACGAGACGTTCGCGCCAGACCGGGAACAGCTCCTGCTCCTCCCACTGACTGTGCGCCAGGAGATGGGTCGCGAACGCCGTCGCACGCGATCGATCGTGCGGCTCGTTCTCGAGTTCGAGGTGCAGCACCCGCAGGCGCAGGTGGTCGAAGGCGATGATCTCCACCTCGTCGCTGGCTGCGACGTCGAGCGCGGCGAGCTGGGGCAGCAGGAACGTCTCCTCGCTCCGTAGCTCCTCCGCCAGTTCGCCGCCCGCGAAGGTCAGGGCGTCGGTGACGGCGAGCGCCAGCTCCTCGTCGCTCCCATCACCAGCTGCGGCCAGCAGCCGTTCGGCGGAGGCGATCTCGGCGCGATTGCGGCGCAGGTAGGGAAGCAAGGCCTCGATCTCGGCCATGGTGTGCACCTCCCTCGGGTCTCGCATCGTGCATGCACCGGGGTCGCGAAGCGACGGGGTGGGCACGGGCCTCACTATAGGGGGTCAGCCCTCAGCGAACCGCAATGAGGGGCAGGCGCACGGTACGCCTGTTGCCGCTCGGGTCGGTGACCGTCAGCACGTACACGATCTTCACCCGGTGCGTGCGCGCCTTCTTGACCGCCGCCACGAGCCGCTTCTGTCCGAGGGCCGACGGCTTCACGCGGATGGCGCTGCGGCCGGCCGCGGGCAGGAAGATGGGCTTGGCGACGCCGATGGTGGTCGCACCGACCAGGAGCTTGGCGGTGACGGAGCAGGCCTCCGAGCAGCTGTAGGTGGCGAGCACGCCGGCCTTCCCGATGACCTTGGACGAGCGAGCCAGCAGCGGCAGCGCGAGCACGATCGGCGCGACGGTGTCGGCGGTCTCGGTGATCGTCACGGTCGTCGTCGCGGCGCCGAGGGTTGCGGCGCCCGCAGCGCCCGACAGCACGAGCCGGAAGCGCTCAGGAGTCTCGGGGGCCGCGTCGGTGAGCAGCGGCACGTGCACGGTGCGGGTCGTCACGGCGGCGGGGAACTCGAGCGCCCCCGAGGTCGCGATGAAGTCTGCCCCCGCGGTGGCCGTGTCGTTCGCGGTCGCGTACTGCACGGAGGCGGGCAGGCGCAGGTCGCCCGCACGAGTGACGGTGAGGATCACCGCTCCACCCGTCTCGGGTGCGCTCGTTGCGGCATCCCCGACCTGCACCGACGATGGCGGCAGGAGCGCGAGGTCGAGCAGCACGCCGTCGACGGAGCCGACGGCCGAGGCGGCGCCCGTGGCGAAGTTGATCGAGTGGATGTTGGTCAGGCCAGCCGCCGTGTTCGACGTGTAGCCCACACCGCTGGTCGGCGAGATCGCGAAGCCCGGGTTCGGGTTGAGGCCGATGCCGGTCGGGCCGACCTGCGTGGTCAGCCCGCCGTCGGGTGAGGGCACACCGTCGATGCCGCCGATGCGGGTGAGCTTCGCGGAGTTGGTGTCGATGCCCCACGCCGTGGTCGCGGTCGCGCCGACAACGGGACGGTCGTAGGCGAGTGCGGGGCCACGGGCGCCGCCCGAGAGCGTGGTGTCGTTGGCGATGAACGCACCGGTCGCCGCGCTGGCGCGGACGTTCTCACCCGAGGCCGACGTCATGCGCAGCTCGTCGGTCACCGGGTTCACCGAGATCGCCTGCAGGCCCAGGTCGGTGAGCGTGGAGCTGAACGGACCGGCCGCCTTGGGCGTGGCCACCGCCGTGGCGAAGTCGAGGTCGTAGGCCTGGGCGACGGTGTCACCGGCGCCGGCTCCGTGCGAGGTCATGGCGATGATGAGACCACCCGTCGCGGGTCGGAGCGTGAGGCCCATGTAGTCGGGCAGCGTGAGGCCGGAGATGCGGCGCTGCGAAGTGAGCGGGCCGCCGGCCGTGTCGAACGTCACGAGGTAGAAGTTGCCGCTGCCTCCGGTGATGCCGACGGCGGGCTCGGCGACGGCGCCGGCGGGCACGGCGAGCGCCACCACCATCGCGACGACCATCGAGGCGACCAGGAGACCTGCTGAGCGGTACGCGGAGATGAGCATCCGGTGACTGTACGCTCATGCGACCGGCAGCGCTGGCCGATCATCACATCCGCGCCTAGGTGGCGGGCGTGCGGGCCTGCCAGAGGCGACCGTGGAAGGCGGTCGCGACTCGTTGCGCGTGTGCGATCGCGGCCTCGGCGCGCGGCCCCGCGTGGAGGCTGCGGATCGTCGCCTCCCAGAGCTCGAGCCAGCGGTTGAAGTGGCCGGCCGTCAACTCGACCCGGCGATGCAGCATCGCGTGCGGGAAGAACGCGCCGCCGCGGTAGACCTGCGCGCCGAGCAGGATCGTCTCCCAGAAGTCGGTGATCTGTGGGAGGTGCGCCTCGAGGTCGAGCTGCGCGACGTCGACGAACACCGGGCCGAGCAGCTCGTCGGCGAAGGCACGCTCGTAGAACGCGGTCGTGATGCGCAGGATGTCGGCGCGGGTCGCGATGTCGGTGGGCGTGGGCGCGTCGGTCGAGGTCACGCGTGGAGACTAGCGAACCGGATCGCCAACGCAGGCTGCTGGTCAGGCGAGCAGCGCGCCCCGCACGGCGTCGTAGGCCGCGTCGCTCGTCTGCGTGAGCTGCAGGTGGTACGGACCGCAGGGCAGGCCCTGCTCGGGCGGGAGCTGGATGTTGGTCGCGCCCTCGAGCACCGGCGAGCCGCCGGGCAGCACGACCCCGTCGAAACCCGTGGCGCGGATCGACGTGTAGCGCACGTCGCCGAAGGTCTCGTCGCCGGCGTTGAGCGCAGTGAGGAAGTCGCTCCCCTGCACCATCTGGCGCAGCGCCGTGGGGAGCAGTCGCTGGGCGCCGAGCCGGTCGTAGAGGCTGCCAACGGTGGAGCTGAACACGCCGTGGTGGGGCGAGCCGACCGTGACGAGCGAGTCGACCGCGTCGGCGCCGCCGAGGAACCGGATGTACTGCCGCGCGGCGAGCCCGCCCTCGCTGAAGCCGACGATGTCGACGCGACCCGAAGCGCTGGTGCGACGCACCGCCTCGATGGCGTCGGCCACGCTCCGGGCGGTGTCGCGGATGTCGCCCTCGCCGCGGTTCGGGAGGCCGACCACGTGCGGCTCGAACCCGTCACGCTCGAGCGAGCGCACGAACGCATCCCACATCTCGTCATGACAGCCGATGCCGTTGAGCAGTACCACGGGATCACGGGGCTGGGCGGGCGCGGGGAGCGGGGTGCCGAGCTCGGCATCGGCCCCCACGTTGGTCACGCGGGCCGCGACGCGCACGCCTGCGTTGATGATGTCGCCCACGATGTCAGGAATCCGCATGCGGCAAACCCTACCGTCGACGACCCGACGCGTGATGCATCACAGGGCGTGGTCGACTGGCAGCGAGGGGAGCTTGTCGAGGGCCCCGAGCCGCTTCTGGAGCGCACCGAGCGCGGCATTCCACGAGGAGACGGCGCCGTCGTAGTCGGTTCCGATCGAATCGCTCTCGGTCTGGAACCGCTGCCAGCTCGGCGTCTGCTCGAAGTAGCTGTACTCGCCAGACATGTCGTACTGGTACTCGGCGATCCCCGTGGACGCAGCCGTCGTCGCATCGATCGAGCGGTCGACCACGCG
>JAOPYW010000068.1 GCA_025964405.1 Thermoleophilia bacterium
CGACCGGTCGTCTTCCCAGTCATCCTCGACGTCGTCACCCGTCGCCTCCTCGGCGATGCCGAAGTAGACGAGCATCCGATCCCAATAGTCACGTGCTCCCATGTTCGTCCCTATTCCCCATCGCTGAACAGAATCCTTCCGAGCCGTACATGCGTCGCACCTTCGCTGATCGCGACGGCGAGGTCCTGGCTGGTTCCCATGCTGAGTGCGCCCAGGTCATGGCGTCCCGCGAAGGCGGGCGCGAGCCGGTCGCGCAACTCACGGAGGGCGGCGAAGGCCGCGCGCGACGCCTCGGGGTCGGTCGCGAAGGCGGGCATCGTCATGAAGCCTCCGATGCGGATTCCGTCGGGGAGCCCGTCGAGGAGTTGCTCCACCGCGTCGAGCGCGACCCCGTCCTTCGCGGGGTCGTCGGCCGCGTTCACCTGGAGCAGGAGCTGCGGGAGCTCGAGGTCGTCGGTCGCGGCCGCCGCAGCCAGGCGGGTGAAGGCGCGCTCCGAGGCGAGCGAGTGGATGGTGCCGGCCGCACCGAGGCGCCGCGCGATGTCGACGACCTGCCGCGACTGCACGCGACCTATGTAGTGCCACGCCGGCGCGGAGGTCGCCGCGGGCGCACCCGGGTCGCGGCGCGCGCGCAGCTCCCCCACCGCAGCCTGCTTCGCAACGAGTGCGTCGAGGCGGTTCTCGGCGAGGTCGGTCGCGCCTGCGGCGACGAGGAGCGCGGTGTCGGCCGGCTCGATGTACTTCACGGTCGGCAGGAGCGTCACTGAGTCGACGTCACGTCCGGCGGCGATCGCTGCTTCGTTCACGCGCGCGCGCACGCGCACGAGGCGGGCCTGCCAGGTGACGAGGTCGGCGCTCGCGATCACTCGCGGCCCGCTGGGTGCATATTCGTCCGGCATACGTGGCACCATACTCGTATGGCTACCGTCGAGATGTACTCCACCATGACCTGTCCCTCGTGCATCCGCGCCAAGCGCCTGCTGGCGTCGAAGGGCGTGGAGATCTCGGAGATCGACGTGAGTTTCGGTCGCGAGGCCATGATGGCGCGCGCCGACGGGCGCGGCACGGTGCCGCAGATCTTCATCAACGACATCGGCATCGGTGGATTCGACGACCTCGCGGCGCTCGACCGTCAGGGCGAGCTCGACCCGATGCTCGGCATCATCCCGTCGAAGTAGCACCGGCGCGGGCCAGCGCTACTGCAGCGGCTTGATCCCGGCAACGGGAGCCGGCAGCGGCACGAGCCGATAGCGCGCGACCTTCGACATGCGGATCGTGCCCGAGGTGAAGCCGAGGTAGGTCTTGGTGCGCGAGGTGAGGTCGACGGTGGCGCCGCTGTAGGGGCCGCGATCGATGACCGGCACCGTGACGCTGCGACGGCCGTTCGTCAGCGTGACGAGGGTTCCGCACGGGAGCGTGCGGTGGGCGATGCCCCAGGTCGTCGGCCGCAGGATGCCGCCGCAGGCGGTGCCGTGACCGAAGAAACCCGGTCCGTACCAGGTCGCGAGCTGGGGACCGAGCGGAGAGACGCGGGTCGGCACGATCGTGCGATTGATGTGCGGCATCCAAGTAGTGATGCGAGGCGGAAGCTTCGGCTTCGCGGGCTTCGGGTGCACCTTCGCGAGCGCGGCTTGCGGAAGCAGCGTGATGACCACGCCGAGGCAGGCGAGCAGGCCGGCGAGGGTGATGCGGGCGGTGCGTTTCAGGCGGTGCGTGCGGTGCGTACGAGTGGCGTTCATGGTGTCCCCTGGTTCGTGTGCGCCCGGCACCACGGGCACGGCAATGCCGGGCTCGCTGGAGTTCCCGCACCACGCTCCACGCACGGGTCAGGCACGGCTTCGCCACAGGGCGTCGTCGGAGCAGGACCCACTCGCGAAGTGGGGCAACGCCATGCACCGTTCGAACCCGAATTGCCGGCGTGCGGCAGGGAGCAGGGATCGAAGGTCGCGGCGGTCGCGGTGGCACCGATGCGAACGTCGTCGCGCGGTGCCGGACTGTTGGTGGATCAGTGGTCGCTGCTGGCTGCGCGGAGTGCGTCGGTGCACTCTGTCAGTAGCTGAGGCGCTGCCGGGATATGGGCTCCGAGTTGCTGTTCGGAGATCATGGGGCGGCGACCGGATCCGTTATGTCCGTCTCCAACAGTATCGGGCATGATCGGTGGTCATTGACAACTTTGGTGCCATATTGACGAGAATGTCAGTCGAAACCGGATCACAGCAGGATTCGGTCGATTCGACGCGTTGGCGCGGAAAAGTGCCGGTTCACAATATCCTCATTTGCAGGCTATTTGCAATAAGTTCCAAATACTAGTGCTGCGGGCGTTGTACAACTGAATACGGTCAGAAACAACGGATCGGGCCTCATTGAACACGACTGACACGTCGGAAATGGTACCGACTGACACCCTGCACGACACGCACACTTGGTATTTCAGCCGAGGCGTTGGTCGATCGAGCCCCCTCGACGCCCGCGAATTCACCCCGACCGAACGCGCGCTGGCCGCCTTCGCAACACATGTTCGATCTCCCGCACCACGGCGTCCAGGTCGTACACCACGTCCAGCGTCGCGAACCGCAGCACACGAAAGCCGTTCGCTCGAAGCGCAGCATCGCGCTCCGCATCACGCACGCGATCGCGCGGACGGTGGTGCTGCTCACCGTCGAGCTCGACGCACAGTCGGTGCGCACGCCAGAGGAAGTCGACCTCGATCGCACGATGACCCGGCATGCGAAGCTGCACGTTGTTCTCGGGGTTCGCGAATCGCGACCGTTGCAGACGATCGATCAGTCGCGCTTCCGTGCGACTACGGGAGCCAGCACTCCCGCCAGCTCGCAACTCGAGCGCTCGCACGAGTATGCGTATACGCGGCCGACCAGCGTGCCGGCGCAGGAGCGCTCGAAGCCGTCGATCATCCACCTGATGACCGAAGTCCGCCCGATACATCACATGGGCGAGCTGGTCGGGCGTGAGCACATCAGCGAGGTCGATGAGCGTTCGCTCGATCGTCGTGACCCGCACGCCTGCGACCTCCATGCACTCGTCCTCGCGCAGCTGGGTGCTTCGGTGGAAGCAGATATCACTTCGTACGGTCACCTTGCGCGGCGCGATGACTTCGACCAACGACGGCTCGTCGCCGATTCCGTGGAGCCATGCTGCCCCGTGCCTGACCACCGCGCTTCGAGGTCCTCCCAAGAGGTTCCCGGCAACCATCCTGCCGTGCAGGTCGAGTCGGTCACGGCCGATGGCGTAGACGGATCGATACGCCGGGTGCGCCCATCCTCGCTCCACGAGTCGTGCTACCGACTTCCGATCGAATTGCAGCTCGCTGAGCTGCGAACGACTGACGGCGTTGTGTTGTCGGGTGGCCAGCCGCACCAGCGCTGGCACGTCACGCGCGCCGCCCGGTTCGGTGTGTCCTGATCCATCCATGCGTGGCAGCTTGAACGTGCAGCTGTCACGCGAACCGCACAAACGTGCCGACTTCGTCTCGACCCTGCGCCGCGCCCGTGACTGGTACCGTGGGCCCATGCCTGAGCTCCCTGAAGTCGAGACCGTGCGTCGCGGGCTCCTCCCCTACCTCGAGGGTCGGGTGATCGAGCGCGTCGAGATCCTCGACCCGCGCCTCGTGCGCCCGTGGGCACCGGCTGACATCGTCCCCGCGTTTGCAGGTCGTTCGGTCGAACGGCTGGAACGCCGGGGAAAGTGGCTCGTGTTCCGCTTGTCGGGCGGCATGACCGCGCTCCACCACCTCCGCATGACGGGCTCCTTCGCGGCACCTGACCAGCCCGAACCGAGCCACGTGCGCATGCGGTACTTCATCGAGGGCGTCCAGGGCTCGCTCCGCTACAACGACCCACGCCGGTTCGGCACGCTCGAGGTCGGCACCGACACCGAGATCGACGCACTCCTCGACTCCAAGCTCGGGCCGGAGCCGCTCGACGATGCGTGGAACGGCGATGTCTTCCATGCCGCGGTGCACCATCGAACTGCACCACTGAAGGCGGTGTTGCTCGACCAGAAGGTCGTTGCGGGGCTCGGCAACATCTACGTCGACGAGGCGTGCTTCCTCGCCGGCGTGCGCCCCGACCTGGCTGCCGACCGACTCTCGAAGCCCCGGGCTCGCCGTCTCGTGGATGCCGTGAAGGATCGACTCATCGAGGCGATTGCCGTCGGCGGGTCGACGCTGCGCGACTATCGCGGCGTCGAGGGCGACGCGGGCGGCATGCAGGAACGGTTCTACGCCTACGGGCGCGCGGGCAAGCCCTGCCTCGTGTGCGGCGCGACGATGCGCGGCGCGCGCGTGGCCGGCCGCAGCACGAGCTGGTGCCCGCACGACCAGAAGTCGTAGTGGGGGGAGCACACGGTTCGGTCGGGGTGATTTTGGCCCCGTATGTGGGGCCGAACTGACCAACGCCTCGGCTGAAAGCGCGAGGGGGCCGGTGGCGCGGTCGGTAGGCCGGGGCGCGGTCGGTAGGCCGGTGGTCCGGTCAGCCGCGGCGCTCGAGGATGACGCTGGCGGGGGTCGAGGATGCGCTGCCGCTCGCATCGATGACGGTCGCGGCGAGCACTGACGCCTCGGCCTCGCGTGCGGCGTCGACAGACTGCGCGTAGATGGTCAGGAGCGGCGCGCCGGCTTCCACGTGGTCACCCACGTTCGCGTGGAGCAGGATGCCGACCGCATGGTCGACCTCGTCGCCCTTCTGGCGACGACCCGCGCCGAGGCGTGCGGCCGCAAGGCCGACCGTGAGCGCGTCGAGCTCAGCCAACAGACCGGTGGCGGGCGCCGTCACCACGTGCGCGACGGGCGCGAGCGCCAGCTCCGCGTCGGGATCGCCGCCCTGCGCCGTCACCCAGGCTCGGTAGCGCGCATACGCCGAACCGTCGGCGACCACTCCGCGCGCGCGACGCGTGCCCTCTGCCTCGTCGATGCCGAGGTCGCTCAGCGCGAGCAGCACGCCCGCCGCGGTGAACACGAGTTCCTCCAGGTCGGCCGGACCGCTGCCCTGCAGCAGCTCCACCACTTCGCGGATCTCGAGGGCGTTGCCGATGCCGCGTCCGAGCGGGCGCGACATGTCGGTGATGAGCACCTTCACGTCACGGCCGGCGCCCGTGCCGATCGAGATCATCTCGTCGGCGAGCAGGCGCGCGTCGTCGACGTGCTTCATGAACGCGCCCGACCCGACCTTCACGTCGAGCACGATCGCGTCGGCGCCGCTGGCGAGCTTCTTCGACATGATCGACGCGGCGATGAGCGGGATGCTCTCCACCGTGCCGGTCACGTCGCGCAGCGCGTAGAGCAGTCCGTCGGCCGGCACGAGGTCACCGGTCTGCCCCGCGATCGCGACACCGATCTCCTGCACTTGCGCCAGGAATCGCTCCTCGGGCAGTTCGACCGTGAAGCCGGGAATCGACTCGAGCTTGTCGAGCGTGCCACCCGTGTGCCCGAGGCCGCGGCCGCTCATCTTGCCGAACGGCACGCCACAGGCCGCGATGATCGGCGCGAGTGCGAGGCTGACCTTGTCGCCCACGCCACCGGTCGAGTGCTTGTCGACGATGCGGCGGCCGAGGGCCGTGCCCGGGTCGAGCGTGTCACCCGACGCAACCATCGCCTGCGTCAGGCGCAGCGTCTCCGCCGCGTCGAGTCCGCGCCAGACGATCGCCATCAGGAGCGCACTCATCTGGTAGTCGGGAATCTCCCCCGCCACGTAACCGGCGATGAGCGCGTCGATCGTCGCGTCGTCGAGTCGCCCGCCGTCCCGCTTGGTGCGGATCGCGGCGACGACGTCGAACTCGGTGTGGCTCGGCGCGGGCGTCGGCATCAGGCCGTGACGTTCGCGTCGAGGAAGCTGACGCCGGGTGTCTGGCCGTTGGGCTTCACGCCCAGCCACGCGCAGACGGTCGCGCCGACGTCGGAGAAGAAGCCGTGGTGCCCGCCCGTGAACGGTGCATCGTCGAGGGAGCTGACGTCGTCAGCGTCGGTGTGGGCTCCATCCGTGACCACGTGCGCGATGAGCGGCACGAGCTCGCGGGTGTGGTCGCTGCCGCGGTAGGTCGGGTCGCAACCGTGGTCGGCGGTGATGATGAGCAGGTCGCCGGGTCGCAGTGCAGCCTCGATCTCCGGAACGCGCGCATCGAACTCCTGGAGGCAGCCGTGGAAGCCCTGTGGATCGCGGCGGTGCCCCCACATCATGTCGGTCTCGACGAGGTTGGTGAACACGAGGTCGCCCGCGCCCTCGCTGCGCCGCAGCTGCTCGATCGTCATGTCGACGCCGTGCATGTTGGAGTCGGTGTGGTGATCCTCGTCGATGCCCTTCATCGCGAAGATGTCTCCGATCTTGCCGACGCCCACGACCTTCTTGCCGGCGTCCTGCAGCGCGGTGAGGTGCGAGTGACCGGGCGGCTCGAGCGAGAAGTCACGGCGGTTGGCGGTGCGGGTGAAGTTGCCGGGCGCACCGACGAACGGCCGCGCGATGACCCGGCTCACGGCGTGCTCGCCGGTCAGGAGCTCGCGCGCCATCTCGCAGTACGCATAGAGCTGCTCGATCGGCACGTGCTCCTCGTGCGCCGCGATCTGGAACACCGAATCGGCACTCGTGTAGACGATGAGGTCGCCCGACTCGATGTGTTCCGCGCCGAAGCGATCGATGATCTCGGTGCCCGAAGCCACGCAGTTGCCGAGCACGCCGTGCCCGGCGCGACGCACGAACGCGCTGACCAGGTCCTGCGGGAAACCGTCCGGGTACGTGGGTGCGGGTGTCGTCGTCAACACGCCCACGAGCTCCCAGTGTCCCGTGGTCGTATCCTTGCCGGCGCTGCGCTCCTGGAGCGTTCCGGTGATCGACACGGGCGTGGCTGGTGGTGCACACCCTTCGAGCGGGCGGGTCGCGCCCAACCCGAGTCGCTGCAGGTTCGGCAGCTGGAGCCCGCCGACCGCCTCGGCGACGTGACCGATCGTGTCGGCCCCGGGATCCCCGAATTCGGCGCTGTCGGGTGCTTCCCCCGCGCCACAGGCGTCGAGGACGATGATGCATGCGCGGCGCGGAGACGTGGTCATGCGTGCAGCCTATCGCGCCCGCCACCGTCGGTGAATCGCTGCGGAAACGACCAGGAAGCGTGTACCCAGTTGACGGCACCCGAGGGCCGTCGTACCAATGAGGGGCGGACCACTCGACCGGACAGGGTCGACCGCCGGACGAACGTAGCGCCCCGAATGGACCACGGCGCCGCTCGTCTGCTTGCACAGGGGACGAAGGGACACACAGATCATGGCTGACTCCATCACGCTCTCGCCGCCGCTTCAGGGCACCAGTGGCACCACGCTTCCGCCGGATTCGTCGACCATCGGCGGGGGTGCGACCACCACGCCCGCCGTCACCGTGCCGACCACGGCGACGCCCACGACCACCGCAGGTGGCGCAGGCTGCGACATGGGCAAGCCCGCCCCGCTGACCGGTGGGGGATCGACGACCCAGGTCGCCGGCGCCAACGGTGGCGCAGTCGCACAGGCCGGCACTCCGGTGCAGGGCGGCGGTGGCCTCACCGGCATGGCTGCACTCAGCCCGGTGCTGACGCAGCTCACCGACGTCATCAAGTCGTTGACCACGGCCATCGGCTCGAAGGTCGCCGGCGCATCCGGTGGTGGAGCGACTGCCGCGCCCGCAGCCTCGGCCCAGCCCGCTGCCCCGGCACCCGCAACGCCTGCTACGCCTGCTCCGGCAGCCGCGGCAGCCAATGCCCAGACCGGAGCCGCGACGGTGCAGGGTGGTGGCGCGACCGCTGTCGACAACACGCAGCTGATCGCCGCGCTGCAGGGCGTCATCCAGGCCATCACCGCGCTCGTCACCGTGTTGCAGGCACAGGTCGCCGGCGCCTCGGGCGGCGGTGCACCCGGCAAGAACCCGACACAGACGGCTCCGGGCAAGACGCCCGACCAGGTTCCGCCGGCGAAGACGCCCGAGCAGGTTCCGACCCCGCCCGTGACCCCGCCCGTGACCCCGCCGGTCTCCCAGGTGGCAGGCGCCAACGGCGGCGCAGCTCCCATGAAGGAAGCACCGCAGAAGGACACGACGCAGGTCGGTGGCGCGAACGGTGGCGTCATCCAGCAGATGCCGACGCAGGCTCCGCCCACCAAGATCATCTTCCCGCCCGGAACCGCCGTCGGCGGCGCAACCGGTGGACCGGTGGAGCAGGCACCGCAGAAGATCGTGGATCCCGAGCCGATCAAGGTCTCACCGCCCGGCCCGTCGATCCCGCCGCCCACGCAGGTGGCCGGTGCGAACGGCGGTCCGGTGCAGCAGCTGCCCACGCAGAGCCCGATCCAGTCGCCCACCCAGGTGGGTGGCGTCAACGGTGGCGGTGCGGCAGGCGACGTGACGCTCTCGAACACCGATGCCGACTTCCGCGCGACGCTCACCTCCAAGTCGGGCGACAGCGTCTCGATCTGGGGCGACCCGCACGTGACGATCAAGGTCGACGGCAAGGAAGACAGCTTCCTCATCGGCTACGGCCCGGGCTCGGTGCAGCTGAGCGACGGCTCGATCGTCAGCTGGGACACGAACCCGGTCGGGGCTGCCAACGAGAAGCTGCTCAAGGGCTTCACCGTCGACTCGACGGGCACGAACCTCGACCGCACCGTCACCACCGGTGACAAGAAGGACGAGACCGGCCTCACCACCGCGCTCAACGACGCACAGCTCAAGGAGTTCGCCACGGCGCTCCGCGCATACGAGGGCGACTGGAAGTTGCCGCTCAAGCTCAAGGATACGCCCGCCCAGAAGTAGGGGTGGCACGAGGAATGGCGCCCGGCGTCCGGTGTTTCGGGGGATTCACCAGGACGCAGATCGGGTCTCGCCATCTATGCGGAACCGAGTCGCACTGGGGAGGGTGACTCGGTTCCGCAGCTCTTTCCCGCACGACCTCGCGTCGTGCGCCGCGCGCCGAAGCCGCGCGCCCGCTCCACCACTCCTCCACACGATTCCGCACGGGAGACGACCCGGTCAGGACCGACCTGGGCCCGCGCGGAGACACGCCAGACGACGATGGCCCCCGTTCGGGACTACGGCCGTCGTTCCTGGGTTCAGGGACGAACAGGGACGAACACAATGTCAGTCGACGCCATGCACGCAGGCATGACCATGCCTGCGCCGATCCAGCAGACCCCGAGCCAGCTCCCGACACAGGCCACGCCTGTGCAGGGCGGCGGCGGAACCGGGGGCCTCGCGGCACTCGGCCCGGTGCTCACGCAGCTCACCGACGTCATCAAGTCGCTCACCACGGCCATCGGCTCGCAGGTGGCCGGCGCATCGGGCGGCGGAGCAGCCGCGGCACCGGCCGCGCCCCTGCCCGCCCCGGCTCCGGCGCCCGTCGCCGATGCCAAGGCCGGTGCGGTCGTGCAGGGTGGAGGCGCCGACAACAACGGTGCGATCATCGCGGCGCTGCAGGGCGTCATCGAAGCACTCAACGCCCTCGTGAAGGCACTCGCGGCCCAGGTCGGTGGCGCCTCCGGTGGCGGCGCACCCGGCAAGACGCCGGAGCAGGTGCCCCCGGGCAAGACGCCCGAGCAGGCCCCGCCGGCCAAGCTCCCCGAGCAGGTTCCTCCGGCGAAGTCGGACGTCGGTGGCCAGAACGGCGGCCCCGTGCAGCAGGCGCCGCAGAAGGAGGCGCCGCAGAAGATCGTCGACCCGGCACCGGTGAAGACCGACGTCGGCGGCGAGCACGGCGGCCCCGTGCAGCAGGCGCCGCAGAAGTTCGTCTACCCGCCCTTCGAATTCGTGGCATACACGCCGCCGGTCGTGCCGACGCAGCCGACCGCCGTCGCCGGTGCGAGCGGAGGTCCGGAGCAGGCGCCCGACAAGGCACCTGACAAGGCACCGGAGAAGACCGACGTCGGCGGAGCCAACGGCGGTCCGGTGCAGCAGACTCCCGTGCAGAACCCGATCCAGGGCGACCCGACGCAGGTCGGTGGCGTCAACGGCGGCGGCACGGCCGGCACGGTCACGCTCTCCGACACCGACAAGGGTTCATCGGCCATCCTCAAGGATGCCAACGGCAACTCCGTGCGCATCTACGGTGACCCGCACGTCAGCATCACCGTGGGTGGCAAGGCGGAGAACTTCACCATCGGCTACGGCCCCGGTGCAGTGACCCTGCAGGACGGCACGAAGATCACGTGGAACACCTACAAGGTCGGCGAGGCGCGCGCCAAGCACCTCGAGACCCTCAAGGTCGATTCCGCCGGCACCACGTTCGACCAGTCGATCAACACGGGCGACGGCACCAACTCGAGCAACCTGCAGACCGCGCTCACGTCGGCGCAGCTCGACGAGTTCGCCGCCGCGCTCCGCACGTACAAGGGCAGCTGGCAGGCCCCGCTCACCCAGGTCGCAGTGCCCACGCAGAAGGCCTGATCCACGAAAACCCGTCTGGACCGTTCGTCCGCTCCGTGGTACCACGGAGTGGACGACGGCCCCGGACGGGACTACGCCGCGTCACCTTCAGGGACGAAGAGGACGACGACCATGACTGCTGCACCCTCCTCCGCCATGAGCGGATGCTCGCTGCCACCCGCAACGCTCTCCGGTGCGACCGGTGGCGGAGCCCCGGGCAAGGAAGTTGCCCAGACCACGCCCGTGCAGGGCGGCGGCGGGCTTGCGAGCGTCTCTGCGCTGAGCCCCGTGCTCACGCAGCTCACCGAAGTGATCAGGTCACTCTCGACGGTCGTCGGCTCACAGGTCGGTGGCGCGTCAGGCGGTGGAGCGGCAGCCGCTCCCGCCGCGGCGGCGCAGCCCGCAGCCCCGACGGGGGCCACCCCGCCCGCGACCACGACTCCCGTGACGGCCCCGGCGCCCGTGACTCCGGCTCCGGCACCGGCCGCTGCGACGACCGCGGCTCCTGCGACGAACGCGGCCGCAGGCGCAGCTGCGGTGCAGGGCGGCGGCGCGACGACCGACAACGCCGCGCTCATCACGGCGCTGCAGGGCGTCATCCAGGCGATCACCTCGCTCGTCACGTTGCTGCAGGCGCAGGCCGCGGCGACGACGGGCGGCGGCGCACCGGGCAAGACGCCCGTGCAGTCGACTCCGGCCACGTCACCCCCGGCCACGCAGGTCGCGGGGGCCTCGGGCGCGGGCACGGCTCCCCAGAAGGTCGAGCAGGCGGTCACGCCCGCACCGGCGAAGGTCGTCGCGACACCGGTCGTGGCAGCTCCGCCCGTGGCGGCGCCGCCGGCAGTGCCGGCAGTACCTACCGCCGTCGCCGGAGCCAACGGCGGCCCCGCGCAGACGCCGGGCCAGAGCCCGACCCAGTCGCCCGTTCAGTCACCCGTGCAGGCACCGACCCAGGTCGGCGGCGTGGTGGGTGGCGGCGCGCTCGACACGGTCACGCTCTCCGACGACGATGCCAGGAGCGCTGGCACGCTTACCGCCTCGAACGGTGACTCGGTCTCGATCTGGGGCGATCCGCACGTGACGCTCAACCTCGGCGGTGTCGAGGAGAAGTTCGAGATCGGCTATGGGCCGGGCTCGGTCACGCTCGGCGATGGCACGAAGGTCGAATGGGGCACGTTCGGCGACGCGACGGGCGACCGCTACAAGCACCTGCAGTACCTGCGCGTCGACTCGCCGGGCACGACGGGCGACGTGGGCATCGACACGGGCGACCAGCAGGCGGCCAAGGACATCAAGACGTCGCTCACCGCCGCGCAGCTCAAGGAGTTGGCCGCCGCGCTGCGCACCTACAAGGGCGACTGGCAGCAGCCGCTCAAGCAGGTCGCGGCGTAGCGACGCAGCGTTGCCGTGGCGCGGCGGTATCCGCGTGCGTTTGCACGCCTTCGCGCGTGCGTGGGTCACCTGCGGGGCGTAGAATCCCTGCATGACCACGCTCGAGAACCACCATCGCCTCATCATCGTCGGCAGCGGCCCCGCCGGGCTGACCGCCGCCATCTATGCGGCACGCGCGGAGCTCGCCCCGCTCGTCATCGAAGGCCTCGCGGCGGGTGGTCAGCTCATGCAGACGACGGAGATCGAGAACTACCCGGGCTTCCCGAACGGGCTGCAGGGTCCCGAGCTCATGATCAACTTCCGCGACCAGGCCGAGCGGTTCGGCGCGAAGTTCCTGACCGACGACGTGAGCGAGGTCGACCTGACCGCCACGCCCAAGGTCATCCGCGTGCACAACACGACGTACACCGCCGACGCGGTGATCGTGTCGACGGGTGCGACGGCGCGCACGATCGGACTCGAGAGCGAGGCCCAGCTGATGGGTCACGGCGTCTCGACCTGCGCGACGTGCGACGGCTACTTCTTCCGTGACAAGGAGCTCATCGTCGTGGGCGGTGGCGACTCCGCGATGGAGGAAGCGACCTTCCTGACCAAGTTCGCGACGAAGGTCACGATCGTGCATCGCCGCGACACCTACCGCGCCTCCAAGATCATGCTCGAGCGCGCCCGCGCGAACGAGAAGGTCGAGTTCATCGAGTGGGCGGCCGTGACCGAGGTGCTCGACGACGGCACCGGTGCGGTGACGGGCGTCACGATCACCGACACGCGCGACGGCTCCACCCGGCGCGTCGACGCGGGCGGGCTGTTCGTGGCGATCGGCCACGACCCGAACACCAAGCTCTTCCTGGGCCAGCTCGACACCGACGAGAACGGGTACCTCGCGACCGACTCCCCCAGCACGCGCACGAACCTCGACGGCGTGTTCGCTTGTGGCGACGTGCAGGACCACACCTACCGCCAGGCGATCACCGCGGCGGGCTCAGGGTGTGCGGCGGCGCTCGACGCCGAGCGATGGCTCGCCGCGATCGGTGACGTCGACCCGGCGATCGAGGCGAACCATGACGACGTGGCCCAGTCGGTCGCCGGCTGACGTCGCGGTCGACGGCGGAGCCGACTGACACGTGAGCCAGCAGGAGCCGCTCCCACCCGTTCGAGGTGAGCGCGTGACCGCGCGCCGACAGCGGAGCGCCGAGGTGATGCACGCCCTGCACGAGGCCTACCCCGACGCCCACTGCGCGCTGACGTTCGAGACGCCGTTCCAGCTGCTGATCGCCACGATCCTCTCGGCGCAGTGCACCGACGCACGCGTGAACCTGGCGACGCCGGCGCTGTTCGCGGCCTACCCAACGGCCCAGGCGATGGCGCAGGCGCCCGTCGCACACCTCGAGGAGCTCGTGCAGTCGACCGGGTTCTTCCGCCAGAAGGCCAAGAACATCCTCGCGACCGCGCAGCGGGTGACGGACGTCTACGGCGGCGTGCTCCCCCACACGATCGCCGAGCTCACGACGCTTCCGGGTGCGGCGCGCAAGACCGCGAACGTGGTCATCTCGGTGTGCTTCCCCGAACATGCGGAGGGCATCGCGGTCGACACGCACGTGCAGCGCATCGCGCGACGGCTCGGCATGACGCGGTCATGGGAGCCCGTGCCCATCGAGCGCGACCTGCTCAAGCTGCTCCCGCGCGATGAGTGGAACCACGTGACGCTCACGATGATCGACCACGGGCGCGCGATCTGCAGGGCCCCGAAGCCGCTCTGCGCGAGCTGCCCGACCGGCATCGCATCGCGGTGCCCAAGCCGCGAGCGCTGGCTCGGCAGACGCTGTGGCGCCGCGCACGACGGGGTCAGAACAAGCTGGGCATCAGGTCGTTGCCGGCGTCGGACGCGCCGATCTCAGGCGTCGGTTCGTCGGTCGACGACTGCGGTGCACTTGGCACCCCACGCTCCCACGTGTGGGCGATCGACGGGTCGGCGAGTGACACGAGTGTGAGCTCGACCGAGGAGGCGCCCGTCGCGAGGAGCGTGCGAGCGTACCGCTCGAGCTGGCGCCCGTGCTCCGCCCACGCTTCGTCGCGGTCGGCGGGGAGCGTCGTCTTCCAGTCGACCACCCACCAGCTTCCATCAGCGGTGCGCGCGAGTGCATCGAAGCGGCCCGCGTCGACCTGCGCGAGTTCGCGTGCGATCGATACGCCGGGCGCGACGCGGGAGGTGACGATGTCGTCACGCCCACCGGCCACGTAGGGCACTTCGGCGCGCGCGCCGAGCGTGACGAGGCGCCGAAAGACCGCCGAGGCGACGACGGGTGTCAGTCGCTCGCGCACGCGGTCGGTGAGCCACGGCCCGTGTTCGGGGTCGAGGAGTCGCTCGAGGGCGACCCCGCTGCGCGCAGCGTCGAGCAGGCGCGCCACGGCGTCGTGCAGGCGCGTGCCGTCGAGCTGGCGCCACTCCTGGCTGCCGCCCTCGACCACGTGCGCCCGCAGCCGCTCGCGGAGTTGGTGCGGATCGGGCGAGTCGCTCGGGTCGACCGCGGGCGCTTCCTCCACCGGCGGCAGTGGAAGCGGCTCCGCGAGCACCGCGTCGACCGTCGGGGGATGCCACACCGCGACCGGCTCCCGGCGCCGGCGACGCGTGTCGAGCACGACCATGCCATCGAGCACCGTCGAGACGCGCTCCTCACCGCCGAAGTAGGGCTCCTCGACGCCGAGCGCCGGCGCGAGCCAGGCGAGCGACCCGCTGACCGACCGCGGCTTGTTCGCCTTGGTCGGGGAGAAATCCCAGCGGCCGCTGATCACGAGGTGGTGCTCGGCACGGGTCATCGCGACGTACCAGAGGCGACGCAGCTCGGCGTCGTCGGCCAGCTTGTCGCGCTCGTGCAGCTCCTCGTGGGGCGGCGTGCGTCGCGCGCGACCGTCATCGCCGGGGAGTGCGACGTGCACGACCCCGTGCTCGTCGACGAGCGGGGCGGGTACGGCATCTGCCGGCGGCGTCGTGCGCGATGCCGACTCCACGACGAAGACGTACTTGAACTCGAGCCCCTTCGACGCGTGCACGGTCATGAGGCGTACGGCGCCGAGCGATTCATCGGCGATGCTCGCCTCGCCGACCTTGGCGCTGCGACGCTGCGCGTCGACGAACTCGAGCAGCCCCGCGACGTCGGCGACGTCGATCTCGGCCGCGCTCTCGGCGAGCTCGACGAGTCGCCGGAGGTTGGCGAGCCGCACTGCTCCGTCGATCTGGCTCGCTGCGCCGAGTTCGAGTTCGGGGAGCTCCACCGCACGCGCCACGACCCTGACCAGCGATTCGCGCCCTGCCACCTCGGCGAGGTCGTCGAGCACCGTGACCACGCGGCGTGCACCGGGCAGGTCGCTGGCGGCGGCCGCTTCGAGGAGCGTCAAGCCGTGCTCCCGAGCGTGGCGCGCGACGCTGTCGAGCTCCGTCCAACCGAGACTGCCCACGGGCCCGGCCAGGGCTGCGAGCGCCGCACCCTCGTCGCGCCGGTTGCGCACCAGCGCGAGCAGCGTCAGCACGTCGCGCACGTCACGCTGGTCGTAGAAACCGTCGCTCGCCGAGCGCAGCACCGGGATGCCCCAGGCCCGGATCTCCTCCTCGTACACCGCGGCGTGGGTGCGCGTTCGCATCAGCACCGCGATGTCGCCCGGCGTCGCCGCGCCCGCCTCCACCAGCTCGCCGATGCGTTCGGCGACGCGCCGCGCCTCGAACACGCTGGCCCCGTCGACGTCCTCCGCCTCGCTCCCCTCGACGTTCGTGGGAACGACGAGCAGCTCGACCGACGGACCCTCGGCCGCGCGCTGCGCCGCGGTGCCGGGCGTGACGTCGACGTAGCCGTCGAAGATCTCAGGGTCGGCGAACATGCGGTTGACGACGTCGAGCACCGGCCCCGTCGAGCGGAAGTTGTCGAGCATCTCGATGCCACCACCACGAGCGGCCATCTCGAGCTTGCGGGCGCGGAACACGTCGATGTCGGCGCCGCGGAAGCGGTAGATCGACTGCCACTCGTCGCCGACCATGAACAGGTGGTCGCCACCGATCGTGTCGAGCAGCTCGTACTGCCGCTCGTTCGTATCCTGGAACTCGTCGACGAGCACGATCGACCACTTCGCGCGGAGCGCGGTCGCGACCTCGTCGCGCCGCACCGCGGCCACCGCGAGTCGTTCGAGGTCGTCGAAGGAGAGGCGTCCGAGCCCGTGCTTGCGCCGCTCGACCTCGTGCTCGTACGCACTCCACAACTGGGTGAGCGCCGAGAGGGCACGCCGACAGTCAGCGGGCGCGACGAGGAGCACGTCGGGCTTGGGCGTCTTGGTCTTCGACACCTTCACGGGCGCCTGCACCTCGTCGCAGTCGACGAGGCGGATCGGCTCGACGCTCGTCGCGGCGATGTCGAAGATCGCTTCGAGGGTCGTCGCGATGCGCGCATCACCCATGCGCGCGCGCAGCCAGTGCACGTCGACGTCGTCACGCGCGATCGCTGCCTCGAACACCGCCTCGAGCGCTTCGCGGCGCACGAACGCCGACTGGGCCTCGTCGAGGATGAGCGCGCCCGGGGCGACCCCGACCGCCGTGCCGTGGTTGCGGAGGATCCACGAACAGAGCCCGTGGATGGTGCCGATGCGGGCGAGCTCGAGCTCCGACAGCAGGTCGTAGCGCCCGGCCTCGGCGAGCTTGGCGGCGATGCGGCCGCGCATCTCCTGTGCGGCCTTCTCCGTGAAGGTCACGGCGCAGACCTCACTCGGCGCGAGCTCGCCGCTCAGCAGGCGTGAGGCGACGAGTTCGGTCAGCACGCTCGTCTTGCCGGAGCCGGCGGCTGCCGTCACGAGCGTGCGGCCGCGCGCCTCGATCGAACGGGCCTGGGGTTCGGTCCAACGGCGGGAGGTCGGGGCGAGGTTCGTCACGCGACGTGCTCCCCCACGCGGCAGATCGTCTGCAGTCGACAGTGGCTCGGGCACTTCGCCGCCGATTCCAGCGGACGCACGACGCCGGCCTTCAGTGCGCGCACGCCGCCCGACAGGATCTCGGTGACGGTGTCGAGGAACGCATCGAGCGAGTCGGCATCGTGCACCCCTGCGGTCTTGCGGGCGCCGATGACGCCGTACTCCACGAGCTCGTCGCGCATCGTGCCCCAGATGCTGCCCGGCGGGTCGGTCGTGATCGCCCGGTAGACACCACCGAGGGGATCGAGCCGCTGCCCCGGCGCCCGCAGCGCCAAGAGGTAGATGAGCAGCTGAAGCTTGTGTTCGCCGATCAGCTTCGCCTCGGAGCGCGTCGTCGACGAATACTTGTAGTCGTGGAGCAGGGCGCGCGACCCGTAGTGGTCGATGCGATCGATGCGGCCGTAGACCTCCACGCCGTCGACCACCGGACCGGGGAAGATCGCGTCAGGATCGCGCGAGTCGATGGTGCGCTCGACCTCGATCGAGTCGGGCGTCGCCCACTCGAGTTCCTCGATGAGCACCGCCGCGCCCTGACGGGCGATCTGCTCGATGCGTGCGGTGTCGAGCACGCGCAGGCGATCGACGCGACGTGCGACCTCTGGAGCGGCCGCGAGCGCGAGCTCGAGTACGCGCCCGGCGGTGGTCGAGGAGTCGAGCCTGACCTCGGCGACGATGGCCTGCAGCACGCCGTGCGCCAGGTCACCGGCCGCGATGTTCGATCGGTCGGCGTCGGCATCCTGGAACTTCAGGCGCGACTCGATGAACCACTTGGCGCTGCAGACGAGGTACTTCTCGAGTGACGTCACCGCGATGAACGACGTCGCCGCCAGCTCGCGTGCCAGCTCCGAGTCGGGGTCGATCGAACGCCGTGGCGCGCGCTGCGCCACCGCCAGTTCGGCGTCGACCTGGGCGGGCACGCGCTGCACGTCGAGCCCCTGACCGCGGGCGAAGGCCACGGCCACGGCTCGCTCGTCGGCGAGGCGTACGTCTCCGGGCGCCACAGTGACCTCACCGAGGCGTCGCGCGCGCAGCGGCGCGTCGGGCACCAACCGGCGCAGTTCGAGCCACGCCGGCGATGCGGCGAGCACGCCACCGTCGGCGCCCGCCACCTGTCGCACGACGCGAAGCCTGCGCCTGACGCTCGTCACCGCGAGGTGGAGCAGGTCGCGCGCGGCGGTCGGCCCCTCCGCCTCGTCATCCACGCGGGCCCGGAAGCCCGCGAGGTGCGTGCGGCGCAGCACGATGGCGTCGAAGCGCACGCTGTGGAGGTCGTCAATTCCTGTCACCACGACCGACCCCGAGTCGGAGCGGTCGGGCACGGCGAGCGGGAACGACGCCACGGCTTCACTGATGTCAGCGAGCGACACGCGTTCGTCGCCTCCTGCCGCCACGGAGAGGCCATCGAACGACGCGACGATGCCGCGGAGCAGTTCGAGGTCGCCGAGGTCGTGCGGGAGCAGGTCGGCGATCAGGCTCCGTACCGCGTCGAGCACCGGCCGACCATCACGGTGCGCCTCGACGACCGCGCGCACGGTGCCCGGAAGCACGGAGCCGGCCGACCCGGTGAGCAGCATGCGCCGTGCGTCATGCCGGTGGGCCCGCAGGTCGAGTTCGGCCTGGTCGACGCGCTGGGGCGAGATGCCGTGCACCCGAGCGCGCAGTGCCGCGACGAGCCGGAAGGGGTCCGCATCGACGATCGCGGCGAGCAGTTCGTGCACGGCTCGTCCGGCCGGCGTGTCGCGCGCCGTGCGGTGCGACTGCAGTCGCGCGGGGATACCGGCACGGGCGAATGCCGCGAGCAGCATGTCGTCGTTGGAGCCCGTGCTCGCCGAAGCCACCGCGATGTCATCCCAGTGCAGGCCGTCGGCCGCGAGCTCGGCGACCTCGCGCACGACCTCGTCGACCTCCTGCAGCCCACCGCAGCAGTCGACGAACCGCACGTCGGTGGCCATCCGCTCGGGCGTGACCGAGCCCGGCAGCGGCGCGGGGTGCGACTCGTAGAGTTCGGAGCCGAGCCAGGCGACGAGCGTCGCGGGCACGGCATCGGGCGCGATCTCCTCGATGAACGCACCCTTGGCCCGCCATGCGTCGCGTAGGTCGCTCGCGCGCTGGTAGACACGGGCCCGGCCGACGGCTCCCTCGGATTCGCTCATCACGCGGCCCGGCCGCCACGGCAGCACGACCATGACCCGGGCCAGACGTGCCACACGTTCGAGCAGTTCGACGCGGTCGGGTGCGAGCGCCTCGAATCCGTAGACCACGACGTCGGTGACCGGCACGCTCCCGCGCCGGAACGCCGCCACGGCACGCGCCTCGTGCCACGCGTCGTCACGGAGGCGGCGCTCGTCGAGCAGGCGACTCACCTCGCGCTCCAGCGCGAGCCACGCCCCGCGGCTCCCGCCGGGCAGGCCGTCGAGCGCTTGCTCCAGTTGGTTGCCACCCCAGATGCGTGCACGCCGGATGCGGTCGACGTGACGGCGCGCCGTCTCGGTGAACCCGTGCCAAGCAGCAGCGGGCTGCAGCTCCGGCACGACGGCCAGCGCGTCGCGCACGATGATGCGCTCCATCGAACGGTCGGTGCGGCGCACGGGTGGCGAACCGGCGAGCCGCTCCACCAACTGGTCGAACGTGCCGACCTCGACACCCAGCACCGAACCGCCCTCCGACGCCGCGAGCTCGCGCAGGAAGCGCGCGCGGTCGACGCTGCCCGGCACGACGAGGAACGCCTCGCCCCCGCTGGCCGCCGCCTCACGCACGCGCGCGACGGCACGACCGGCCTTGCCGGAGCCGCGGGGCCCGAGGAGCACGTGGAGATCCATGGCCCCTATCGTGCCACGTAGGGCCGACGTCGGACGCAGCTCACCCGCCGCCTTCCAGCGCGACGAGCGCGGCGTAGCCGGCGCGGGTCAACACGAGGGTCGGGCGCGGGCCGCTCGTCTGGGCGAGCAGGTGGCCGTCGATCAGGGCGTCGACCAAGCGCACGAGCTCGCGGAGCGTCCAGTCGATCTCGATGCCGTAGCGCGACAGACGCGCGGCATCGGCGTCGTCGCGATGCGGCACCGCGTAGCCGCCGACGATGCGGGCGGTGCGAAGCCTCCCCATCAACCCGGGAAAGTCGGCGGTGAGGCGGAGCATCGCGTGCGCTGCGGCTTCGGCACCCACGTCTTCGAGCCCTCCTCCACTCCGCTGATGGCCCGTGGTCTCCGTCACGTCGTCGGGCTGATGCTCGAGTGCGGGGTCGACGGGCCCGTCGAAGGCTGCGGCGACGGTCATCTGGGCGGGTGCATGCATGTGGTGCTCCTGGTTCGGTGTGGAGCACCACGATCTCGAGTGGGGAGTCACGCCATGCGCGCGGTTCGTGTCGGCTTCCAGCCGACTTCGTCACGTCGCCGTGACGACGGCGCTCGCGGTCGAGGGGGGCCACGCACGAGCGCCATGCGGCCGTGCAGTCGGCCGAGGGCCGCTCGCTCGCACCCACTGGTGCGGCACCGTCCAGACCGCGCTCCAGAACGTCCGCGCCTTCAATCACACGATCCAGCTCGGCGTGCAGCCCGGCTTCACCCAGCCGATCGCCGACCACATCCAGGAGGCATACGACGCCCGCAACGCGCTCTCGGACCTCGCCGCGTCGCTTCCGGCCGCCCAGGGCGCCGCACAGCTCGTCACGACGGCGACCTCCGACGCGGCACGCGCGCACACCATGGGCGTCGATGCAGCCGGCATGTCGCAACTGCGCCAGACCTGGTCGTCAGCCGAGCAGGCCGTCTCCGCGCTGCTCGACGCAGTCGGTGGCAGCTCCGACGACGCGCCGCGACCGCGCGGCATCTGAGCGACGAGCCACCTGTGCCGTCAGGCGCGGCGACCCACGTCGGTCATCCAGAAGTTCGACGAGCGAGGGCAGCGAACGAGCTCGCTCGTTCGCTGCCGAGCGAGGAAGAACGCCCGGGCGACGAAGTCACCCGAAGAAGGCCTTGTTCTTCTCGATGTAGTCTTCCCACTTCTGCGGGACGGCGTCTTCGGGGAAGATCGCCTCGACCGGGCACTCCGGCTCGCAGGCGCCACAGTCGATGCACTCTTCAGGATCGATGTAGAGCTGCTCGGGCCCCTCGTGGATGCAGTCGACCGGACACACGTCCACGCAGGAACGGTCACGGGTGTCGATGCAGGGCTGGGCGATCACGTAGGTCATGGCGACATTGTGGCACGCAGGGCGGCTTCGCGAAACCCCGCGTGCAGGCAGTTCACGCGAACGCGACTATCTGGCGGCCCGCCGTGCCCGCGCCCGCTCGACCTGTTCGCCCACTGATCGAACGGTCGCCCCACGCGGCGCGACGAGGTCGGCGAACGGCCGCGCGGCATCCATGAGCTCGACCTGCACGTGCGGCGCGAACGCCACCACGGCCCCGCACGCCGGCGCGTCGTCGCCCGCCAGCCACTGCGGCAGCTCGGGGAAGGCGGTCAGGTCGACCACCACGGCCGCATCGGGATGCTCGGCCAACGCCTGCGCGAGCAGCTCCACCGAACCGACCCGCCGCACGTCGAGACCCGGCGACGCCTCGAGGCGGCTGGCGGTCATGAGGTCACGGCAGGCGAGCAGGATCGGCGGCATCGTGGCAACCGTACCCGATCACCCCGCCGTCACGTGCATGAGTCGCTCCTGCGGGGTACGACAATCGCGTGATCACACGTAGCTCCAGCCTCAGCCCCGCGCGCCTTCGCCGCCATCCCCGCCTCGTGCTCGTCGCCGCCGCGACCGCCGCCCTGCTGGCGACGCTCGTGGTCGCACCGGGCGGCGCCCTCTCGTTCTCGATCGAGAAGCAGAACGTCGGCCTCGACAACAAGTTCGTCATGAGCCCCGCCGCGGAGCGCATCGTGACGACCGAGGCCGAGTCGGGCGACCTGATCGGTCCGGGCATGACGGTCAAGCGCCAGGTCATCATCACCAACCGCACCAAGACGACGACGAGCTTCACGCTCTCGCTCGCGCAGGTCGTCGGATCGCGTGACGGATCGATCGCGGAGGTGCGCCATGGCGTGGTGCAGGGCGCGGCGGCCTGGGCGACCATCGAGCGGCCGACGTTCACGCTCAAGTCGGGCGAGCAGGCGATCGACACGGTGACGATCAGGATTCCCGAGAAGGTCACCCCCGGCTCCAAGTCGTTCGCCGTCGTGGCGACGCTCTCGGGCAGCACGGCCCAGGTGCAGGGCGCCGGAGTCGCGACCCAGTTCGAGCAGGATGCGATCTACACCGTCGAGCTCCCCGGCGACGCACCGGTGAAGGGCAAGCTCACCAAGGCCGAGGTCACGAGCGCGCAGAAGGGCGTCGCCGCAGCCGCCGAGGGCGACAAGCCGCCGGTCAACTCGCGCTTCTACGTCGGCCCGGGCATCGCCGGCAAGCACCGCCTCACGCTCACCACCGAGTACGTCAACGAGGGCGAGCGCCTCCTGCGCCCGTCGGGGCGCGTCACCGTGAAGGACGTCTTCGGGCGCACGGCCGGGCGCTACGAGATTCCGCCGTTCACCGTGTATCCCGACGGCGCGGCCGATGGCCAGGTCGAGCTGCGCGGGCTCCCCTCGTTGGGCCTGTTCACGGCCACGGTGGAGCTGACGACGGATGTCGGGAGCCAGAAGACGCAGCTGCAGCGGTTCGTGCTCGTGCCCAAGTGGCTGCTCGCGGTGCTGGCGGCGGCTTTCCTCTACGTCGTCTACCGACTGACGCGGTGGCTGCTCGCGCGCCGCGACGAGCGCCTCTACGGTTCAGCACTCGGGGATGACACGTCGGCGACGACCGAGGCCGACGTCGACGGCGAAGACTACGAGGAGTGGCCCGCCGATGACGACGCCGGGTTCTCGAGCGCGGCCGATCGCTGATTGCGGCGCCAGCGCCTGACGAGCAGCAGGCCGTACGACGCCGCGGCGAGCACGACCACGAGCGGCACCAGCCAGGCGAGCAGGCCGATGCCCTCGGCGCGCGGCACGGCGAGTATCGACTCGTCGCCGCCGTACTCGTCGACGAGCCCCGCCATGATCTCGTCCTCCGACCAGCCGTTGGCGACGGCCGTCTGGATCCACACGCGCATGCGCTCGGCGGCGGGGCTGTGCGAGGAGTCGAGCGTGGTGTCACACGTCGGGCACATCACGTTGCGACTGACCTTCGCGACGGTGGTCTGCGCCTCGGCGCGACGCACCTCGAGCACGGGCTTCGGCTGGTTCTGGGTGGCGACCACGGTATCTGACTCGGCGGCGCTGGCGTTGCTCGCGGCGCCGAGCATGTAGGCCAGCAGGAAGACCCAGGTCACGAAGACGGCGACAGCTCCCCAGCGAAGCACCGAACCTGTGCGGGCGCGCAGCATCAGCCGGCTGCCTTGGTCGTGGTCGCGGCGGGCCTGGAGCGATCGGTCGCGAGCTCGGCGTCGAGGAGCGCGCGCAGCTCCTTGTCGTCGACCGCGCCGGGCACGTGGGCGCTCAGGCGTCCGTCGGTGCCGATGATGAAGGTCTCGGGGAACTTGTGCACGCCCCAGGCGTCGCCGTCCGACTTGGAGGCGCGCACGATCGAGAACTCGAGGCGGTGCTCGCGCACGAAGTTGCGGGCGTCGGATTCGAGGTCCTGGTTGCCGGCGTCCATGCCGACGAAGGTGACGCGGTCCTTGTAGTCGTCGTAGACGTCGCGCAGGATCGGCGCCTCGTCGACGCAGGGGGCGCACCAGGAGGCCCACCAGTTGAGCACGATCGGCTGGGCGCCGGCGACCGAGGCGGCCTGCTTCGTGCCGGCGGCGCGGTACCAGTCGGGCAGGCCGGGCGCGCCGTCGCCGGTGATCTCACGGGTCGGCAGGGCGGGCGCTGCGGGCCGCTTGTCGGCGGCGATCTGGCCGATCAGGTTGGAGCCGGAGCGCTCGTCGTTGACGCGCAGCCAGAAGCCGACGACGAAGACGACGATGAGGAGGCTGCAGGCGATCCAGGCGACGTTGCCCCAGCGGCTCGACGGCGCCGGGTCGGGGTCGGTTGCGGCTGTCGTGGGAGCTTCGCTCATGCGGTGCATGGTATCTCGTGCGCGGGGTCGGTCGCGGCAGTGGGCGCGCGCAGGCACCCGGGGCGGGTCGGCGTCAGGGCGCACCGGGCATGTGGCGCACGACGACGATCGCGACGTCGTCGTTGAGGCCGTGCTCGGCGTAGG
>JAOPYW010000081.1 GCA_025964405.1 Thermoleophilia bacterium
CGACGACGCTCCTGGCCGACGAGCCCCGGGTGCTGAGGCCCCCGGCCGCCGCGCTCCGGGCGATGAAGCTCCTGGCCGTCGCGCACCGGGCGACGAGGCTCCTGGCCGCCGCGCTCCGGGCGATGAAGCTCCTGGCCGTCGCGCACCGGGAAGCGTCACCGCCTGATACGCGTCATTGCTGCGTCATTGTCGTTGACGGTTCGCACGACCCGTCGTACCTTGGATCCAGGACGACACGGGCTTCGCGAATGGACGTCGCGAGCCCCTCGATCGACATGCTGACGGCCAGATGGCCGGTGTCGAATGGACAGGGACGTTATGACGGATTCACTCATCATCGGACGTGATCGCGAGATCGCCCGCCTCGACCTCGCGGTCGGACCAGGTCGCGACGGACTTCGCTATGCGATGCTGAGCGGCCCTTCTGGACTGGGCAAGACGACGCTCGCGAACCACACCGCGCTTCGCGCCCACGATCGCGGTTTCCGCGTGGCGACGATCCGAGGCCGCGCCGGATCGCTGTCGACGCCGTTCGCGCCCTTCATCGAGGCGATGCCCGAGTTCCAGGTACTGCTCTCGGTACTCACCGGGAGCGACGTCGCCGACATCGAACATGCGGGCATCGGTCTCGTGAACCTGCTCATCGAGTTGAGCGTCGAGCAGCCGCTCCTCCTCATCTTCGATGACGCGCAGGCACTCGACGAATCGTCGATCGCGCTGCTGCCGTACATCTCCGGAGTCTCGCCGCGTGCCGACATCACGATGCTGTTCGTCGAGCAGACCGATGCAATCGGCATCCCCGACTCCTACCGAGCGTTCGTCGAGGGCCTCCTCTCCCGACGCATCGTGAACCACCTCGAACTCCAGCCGATGGCCAGCGAATCCGTGCGCGAACTCGTCGCACACATCATGCAGCTCGAAGATCCGACCGCGGTACCCGAAGTGATCGTCGAGCGATCGGGCGGCAATCCGTGGTTCGCGAAGGAGCTGGCGCTCGCCTACGAGGCTGGCGTCACCGACATCCCCTCCACGATCGCGGCTTCCGCTACCGCGCGCCTCATGGCGCTCGACGAGGCAGGTCAGGACCTTGTCTCCGCGACCGCACTCTGTCCCGAGGGCGCCCACATCGGATGGCTCGAGGCCCTCTCCGGCGAGCGGCCGCGCCAGTTCGTGCGAACCATGGAGCGTGTGCAGGCCAGCGGCCTCATCCGCGAGGACGGCGAGGTCGTCACCATCGCGCATCCGCTCATGCAGCAGGCCCTGAGCGACGACCTCTCCGTGGCCATGCGACGCTCCATCCATCGTGAACTGGCCGAGGTCATCGCCGAGGTGCCGCTGGCCGAAGTGACTTCCGCGCGCGGTGTCGGGTACCACCTCGCACAGGCCGGACGCCCCGACGAGGCGGTCGAGCACTTCCTGCGAGCTGCCCAGTCGAACGAGATCACGGGCCAGCTGCACGAAGCGTATGCCGACCTCCTCCGCGCGCTGCACGCCGAGCCGCGCACCGACCGGCGTTCAGAACTGCTGAAGCGGTGCGCCCGCATGGCCATGCAGCTCGGAATGAGCGCGTCCGTCGACCACTGGACCGAACTCGGACGCCTGGCGGCCTCGACCGGCGACGACGAGCTCTATGCCTATGCGCTCTTCCAGCAGTACTGGGCCTCGAATGACGGAACCGCCAACGAGCGCCTCCATCGCGCCGCCGGCCTTGGCTCCGATCGCATCGGTTGGTCGGCTCGCGCGGCAGCCACCATCGCTCGCATGGATGGACGACTGACCGACGCCATCCAGCTCGACACGCGCGCCATCGATCTGGCTCGTGCGAACGAGGATCCGATGCTCGAGGTGCTCGCGCTCGAGAAGCTGGCGTCGTCACAGGCCGACCTCGGTCAGAGCCGCGACGCGATCGCCACGTATCGCACCGCCATCGAGCGCGCCATCGCCAATCGTATGCACGACTGGGCGGCAATCTCCTGGGGTTGCCTCGTGGAGACCCTGCTCGATGAACTCGAGACCACGGCCGCCGTGCAGGAGGCGAAGGCGATCGACCAGTACGTCAGCGACCTGGGCATCGACCACATGCGCCCCGCCGTGCTGGCGTGGCAGGCAAGCGCGCTCCTGCGCGCCGGCGACCTGGAGGGCGCGGCCACGGTGATCGAGGAAGCGACGTCACTCGACCTGGGCTTCCGTGCCGATCCGAGCTACCGACGCGATCACTTCGGAGCACTGGTGCTCCTGATCCGCGCCGAGATCGCCAACGAACTCGGCCTTTCGGACGCATACGACCGCGCTGATCGCGCCTGCACGACCATCAGCTCGCTGGGCTTCCGGTCGTGGTTGCTCGAGGCGAACTTCGAGCGCACGCGCGCCATCGCACGTCGTGACGGCCTGTCGACCGCGCTACCGCTGCTCATCGATGTCGAGGAGAGCGGCGAACCGGCCTTCATCGCAAGTGCGACCCGATGGCTCCTGCGAGCATCGATCGTCTCGGAGGACGCGGCCGGCATCCAGCGCGCACGTCAGATCCGCGCCGCCTGTGACGTCTGGTCGGACAACGCCGTGACCGAGCTCGCTCGCGAGGAGATCGACGCGATGCTCGGGCTCTTGGACGGCGCTGACGTGACGTCACTCGACGCGGTCGCCCAGCGATGGACCTCGGCGTCGCGTGCGCTCGACGCCCTGCGCTGCAACATGGTCACCGGGGCGATCGCCCTCCGGCGCGGCGACAAGGAACTCGCCAAGACCTACCTCCACGCCGCCAAGACCGGCCTGGCCAAGTGCGGCGCCTCCGCCGATGCGGACCAGGTCGCTTCGCTGCTGCGCCAGACCGGTGCCCGCAGTCGCGCCAGCTCACGCACGACGCAGGTGGGTCCGCTCACCAAGCGCGAACTCGAGATCGCACGCCTCGTCGCATCGGGCCTCAAGAACAGCGAGGTCGCAGCGACGCTGTTCCTCGCCGAGAAGACCGTCGCGGCGCACCTGTCGAACATCTACGGCAAGGTCGAGGTGCGGTCACGCGTGCAGCTCACCGGCTGGATCGGCGAGCACGACACGGAGTTCGTCGCGAACTACGCCAACGCAGGCTGAGTCCAGCTCCCCGAAGACCGGAGCTACGAACGTCGCTTGAGCCAGTCGATCGCCTCGTCGAGGTTGCCGATCGGCGCGGGCTCGTCGCGTCCGCCGACACCATCAGCGGTCGGCGGTGACGGCACGAGGTGCTCGAGCTGCGCATCGCCGAGCATCGCGGTCGGCAGCAGGTCACCTTCGGACGCATCGATCTCGCGCCCGTTGGTCTGCACGATGGCGAGGAGCCGTGCGCGGTCGGAACGCAGGATCTCGTCGAAGGCCGCCGTGCAGGTCGAACGCCAGCTGCCCGACACCGAGTCGATGCGGATGACGCGCAGTCGCGCCGTCACGGGCTCACTCGAGCCGTCGATGCGGATGGTTGCCTCGACGAGGTCACCCGGCGCGAAGGGAGCGCTCGTGGCGAAGCGCAGCGCGGTGCCGCTCACCTCGACGGTGTTGGTCTGCAGTTCATGCCCGGCGCGCACGGCGCGGCTGCGGGTGATGCGCAGGTCGAGCGGGAGCTCGATGGCCCGGCGCACGTCTCGACGGCGCTCGTCGAACCGTGAGAACCGACCACCAGCGGCGATCTGCACGGTCGGGATGGCAGCACGGTCGTCACGGCCGGTGACGCGGGTCTCGAGGCTGCACCAGGTGTCCTCCTGCTCCCACGTGAGCAGCACGCGATCGCCGAACTCGAGGGGCAGGGAGGGATCGGCGAGCACGATGCGCGTGGCGTCGAGGTCCTCCACCCGGCTCGGCATCGGGGTGCGTTCGCCCAGCGTCACGGTGACGCGCTGATTCACCTGCGGGAGCAGGTAGGCGGGCACCTGGTCGAGCGCCTCGGCAGCGTGGGCTGCGGCGCGGGCTGCGGAACGTGTGCGGAAACGGTCGAAGATCGCCACTCGGCAGAACTCCTCGGTAGCGAGGTGGGCCCAGCAGTGGTTCCCCGCTGCGGGCAAAAGCACGCACCGATCGGACGGTTGGCCGCATTTTTTGCGCGACGTCGCATCCCCCTGTGCGGGGCGGGCCCGGCGTGCTTCACTGGACGTGATGACGCCGATCGCCGCCCGAGTCGATGCCGGAACTCGCCCTTCCGCCACGCCAGCCACTGCCCCTGCCACCGCTGGGGAGACGCGTGCGTCGGAGCGAGTTCGGTCACCGCACGAGGCCCGGTCGACGGGCGCCGCGGGCGGAGCCGCGGCGACCACGTTCGAGGCGGATCCGACGCCACCCGGGTCGGGACCCGACCGCATGCGCACGGCCGTCGCGATCGCGGCCCGCGGGCGCGCGACGCCGGCCGATCGCGTGA
>JAOPYW010000084.1 GCA_025964405.1 Thermoleophilia bacterium
GCACGCGACGCGTGGCGCGCCGAGCTCCCGATCGCCGACTTCGAGGCGCACCGCCCCTGGATCGACCGCGTCGCCGCCGGCGAGCCCGACGTGCTCTTCCCCGGCGCGCCGCGCGCCCTCGAGCCGACCGGCGGCACGAGCGGCGTCGAGAAGCTCGTACCGATCACCGGCGCGCTCCTCGCCGAGTTCGCCCGCGCGACCACGCCGTGGGTCGACGACCTGCTCCGCAGCGACCCACGACTGCGCGGCGGGCGGGCCTACTGGGCCGTCTCGCCGCCGACCCGCGTGCCCGGATCGCGCACCGCCGGCGGTGTGCCGATCGGCCTCGAGCACGACTCCGACTACTTCCCCCGCGTGCTCGCGCGCCTCATCGACGCCACGCTCGGGCTCCCACGCGCCACGTCGCAGGTACGCGACCTGCGGGCGTCGCGCTACGTCACGCTCCTCGCCCTGCTGGCGATGGACGACCTCGCGCTGGTCAGCGTCTGGAGCCCGAGTTTCCTCACCCTCCTCATCGATGCGCTCGACCGCGACTGGACCCTCCTGCTCGACGACCTCGCGCGCGGCACGATCGACCCGACGATCGACGTCGGCCCGCCAGCGCTGCGGGAACAGCTCGCATCCGCGATCGGCGCCCACCCGGCGCGGGCCCACTCCCTCGTGCAGCGCTTCGGCCGCGACGCGCCCCCCACCGACGTCGGGCAGGTGTGGCCGCGCCTCGCCGTCGTCTCCTGCTGGACCCACGCGCAGGCCGCCCACGCCGTGCCAGCCCTGCGCGTACGCCTGCCCCACGTGCGCCTGCAGCCCAAGGGCCTGCTCGCCACCGAGGGCGTCACCAGCGTGCCGTGGCGCGCGCACGCCGACCCGGTGCTCGCCGTCGCGTCGCACCTGCTCGAGTTCCTGCCGCTCGGCGCCGACCCCCTCGACGGTTCGGGCACCCTCGACGCCCACGAACTCGACGCGGGCCAGCGCTACGAGGTGCTGCTCACGACCGCCGGTGGCCTCACCCGCTACCGCACGTTCGACGTCGTCGAGGTGACCGGCCACGTCGCCGGGTCGCCGACCCCGACCGTGCGCTTCACCGGGCGCGCCGACCACGCATCCGACCTCGCCGGCGAGAAGCTCACGCCCGACGCGGTGCACGACGCGCTCGTGCGTGCGCGCGCGCGAGTCGCTGCAGCGACGGGCGAGGATGCGGGGGAGCTGCGCGCGACTGGCGTCGCACCGTTCGCGCTGCTCGTGCCCGACCTCGCGGCGGCCCCGCCCGCGTACGTGCTCGTGGTCGATGCCGTCGACGCACCCGGAGCCGGGCAGCTGGCGCGCACGCTCGACGCCGAGCTGCGCCTGCTGCACCACTACGACCTGTGTCGCGACCTCGGCCAGCTCGGGCCCGTGACGCACCTCGCGGTGCCGCACGCCGCCCGCGCCTACGAGGCCGCCGCCGTCGCGCTCCAGCAGCGCGCCGGGTCGCGCAAGGACACCGAACTCGACGCACGTGCGCAGCTCCTGCCCCTGCTCGTAGCAGCCGCTCGCAATTGACTGACACGTCAGGTCGCGCGTCGTGTGCCCCTGCAGGTTCCGCGCCGTCGTGGCTCGGGAAGGAGCTGCGACATGGAACCTGACGCGCCCACCCCCACGCCGACGACCGACCCGGTCGCCGCGACCTCCGACCCGGAGGAGAGTGCCGCGCGCAGCTCCCGTGGACGATCGAGCGCCGACCCCGAACGCCGCGACATCATGCGCTGGAACATCGGCACGCTGCACCAGGCGTGGTACGCCGCATGTCAGTCGAAGGACCTCGTCGCCGGCAAGCCGCTCGCGCGCACGCTGCTCGAGGAACCGATCGTGCTGTTCCGAGCGGCCGACGGCACCGCGACGGCGCTCATCGACCGCTGCCTGCACCGCAACGCCGCACTGTCGAAGGGCAAGGTGTCAGACGGCTGCATCTCGTGCCCGTACCACGGCTGGAAGTACGACGCCGAGGGCGTGCTGGTGCGCGTGCCGAGCGAGGGCGCGGGGGGCGAGCGCAAGCGCCTGCGGGCGGAGCGGTTCCCGGTGCGCGAGCAGGAGGGGCTGGTCTGGGTGTGGATGGGCGACCCGGAGGCGGCCGCGACGGTGGAGCCGTTCCGGATGCCGATCGGTGGCGCGGAGGGGTGGAAGCACTACTACATGTACACCGACTTCGACGGTGACGTCACCGACCTCGCGGAGAACTTCATGGACGTGCCGCACACGGCGTTCGTGCACGCGGGCTGGTTCAGGAGCGAGTCGAAGCACGAGCCCAAGCGCGCCGAGGCCGACGTGGTGCGCACGCACGACGCGGTGCACGTGACGTACCACCAGGAGGACGACACGATCGGGTTCTCCGAGCGGTTCATCAATCCCGACGGGGCGCCGATGACGCACACCGACCGCTTCTACATGCCGAACACCACGCGGGTCGACTACCTGTGGGGCGAGCGCCGCGGCTTCGTGATCAGCTCCACCATCACCCCGGTGTCACCGACGCGCGCGATGGTCTTCACGTCGATCGCCTACCGGTTCGGGTTCCTCAACCCGATCGCGCGGCTCTTCCTGCCCTGGTACACGCGGGTCGTCATCAACCAGGACGTCGACATCATGGAAGTGCAGACCGGCACGCTCGAGCGCTTCGGGCGACGGCGGTTCTTCGGCACCGAGGCCGACGTGATCCATCGCTCGATCGAGCTGCTGCGCGAGCACCGGCTGAACGGCGAGGTGGGCGTGCCGCCCAAGCGCCTCGAGAAGCGCATCGAGTTCTGGATGTAGGGCGAGCAGCGGCCGGGTGAGCTCGGGCAGGCTCGCCCCGGGGTGGAGGGTGGCTCTCGCTCGTATGGTGATAGTGCTCGCCCTGCGAGGTCCAACCCCAGTTGTGTCGTGCCACACGTGGGTCATGCGCAGGTGGCACGGCACACCTGGCGCTCGTGCTCGCTCCGCGAGGCTTAATCCCATGTCGGTGTCGCAACGAGCGTCGCCACTGCGTCGCCTCGGGAGTCGCGCAGGCTACGCGCGGCGGGAGCGGCGCTCGCAGCCGGCGAGGCTGCGATCGAGGCGGTCGTGCGTCACGAGGTCGCGACCCGCGCCGCAGTTGACGACGTCGCGCGCGCGGTCGCCTGACGTGACGATGGTGTCGTTGCCGCTGCCCGCACACACCAGGTCGGCGCCGCCGCGGCCGACGATGCGGTCGTTGCCGCCGAGCGCGACGATCACGTCGACCCCAGGCGTGCCGGTCAGCACGTCGCCGCGCTCGGTGCCGACGATCGTGGCGGTACGCCCG
>JAOPYW010000102.1 GCA_025964405.1 Thermoleophilia bacterium
CGGCGTGGCGGGTGCCGGCGCGACCTCGCCCACGGCCAAGTGCTCCTGCGCCACCGCCTGCGCGGTCGCTTCGTCATGCGCGCTCGCGGTCCAGCCGCACGTGCAGCGCAGGTGCAGGCCATCGGGCACCTCGGCGCGCTCGTTGTGGGTGCGGGTCATCTCGATCTCGTGTTCCATGCCCTGCTGGTCCCCCATCGCCGCGCGGGTAAGCCTCGCGCGCGAGCGGCGTGGCAGGGTCCGCCCGACGCGCGGCGAAGGCCACCGGGTGAACGCCCCCCACGCAGCACCGAGCACCCGCATGCCCGACGTCGGCCCGATGGCGGTCGAGCTCGCCCGCGACCTGATCCGCGTCGACACGTCGAACCCGCCCGGCCGCGAGACGGCGGCCGCCCGCCTGCTGCAGGATTTCCTCGCCCACCACGGCATCGCGGCCGAACTCATCGGCCCCGACCCCGACCGACAGAACCTCGTGGCGACCGTGAAGGGGCGCGGCGCCGGGCCGTCGATCGCGCTCAGCGGGCACCTCGACGTCGTGCCCGCCGGCGAACTCAGTGCGTGGCAGCACCCGCCGTTCTCGGGGCACCTCGACGACGACGGCTACGTCTGGGGCCGTGGCGCCGTCGACATGAAGCAGCAGGTCGCCACCCGCGCGGCCGCCCTCGTCGCGCTCGTGCAGTCGGGCATCGCGCCGGCCGGCGACGTGCGGCTCATCGCGCAGGCCGACGAGGAGGTCAACACGGGCGGCGTCGGCATGAGCTGGCTCGTCGCGAACCGCCCCGACCTGCGCACCGACTGGGCGATCGAGGAGGGCGGCGGCGGACGCATCGACCTGCCCGACGGTCGCATCGGCGTGACCTACGGCGTCGCCGACAAGGCGCTGCTGCCGCTCCTGCTGCACGTGCGCGGGCCGGGCGGGCACGCCTCCAATCCGGGCGCCGTCACCAACCCGACCGTCACGCTGGCGCGCCTGGTCGCGGCGATCGGCGCAGCTCCCGTCGAGCGCGAACTCGTGCCGACCGCCGACCACATGCTGCGCGGCGTGCTGGGATCGAGCGCGCCATCCACGGCTTCGGTGGGGGAGCTGGTCGCGGCGGCGCAGGCCGCGGTGCCGCGCATGGCCTCGTCGTTCGACGCGATCACGCGCACGACGTTCACGCCGACGATGCTCACGGGCTCGCAGGCGGTCAACGTGATTCCCGACCACGCGACGTGTCGCATCGACTGCCGGCTCCTGCCGGGCGGCGACCCGGACGCCGCGATCGCGCGCCTGCGTGGCATCCTCACGGCCGCCGCCGCGCGCGGCGACGTGTGGGAGCTCGAGGCGATCGCCGCGCCGATCGGAGGGTCGGCGAGCGAACCCGACGCGACCTTCACGAGCGCCTGCGAGGCCGCACTCCACCGCGTCGACGGCGACCCTGCACTGACGTTCGTGCCGGTGCTCAACTCCTTCTACACCGACGCGTCGCACCTGCGCCGCACGTGGGGCACGACGACATATGGCTGCTGGCCGTGGAAGTTCACGCCGCCGGCCGACTTCGGTTCCGGCGTACACGCCGCCAACGAACGCGTGCTGGCGACTGACATCGAATACGCCGCGCGTTGGCACATGGAGCTGCTGCTCGGCCTGGCCGAGGGCTGAGGGCCGCGCGCGGCGTTTGCCCACGGCGGGTTAGGCAATCACCGCTACATGGCTCCGGCGCCTCGATCCCTCCCCGCCCTCGCCCGTGCGGAGCACGCATGCGAGCGCTGCGACCTGCACGAACTCGCTCGGGCCATCCCCGGGGTCGGTCCTCGCGCTGCGGCGATCATGCTCGTCGGCGAACAGCCCGGTGACCAGGAGGACCTCGCGGGGGAGCCGTTCGTCGGACCAGCCGGCCGCCTGCTCGACGAACTCCTCGCCGATGCGGGTCTCGCGCGCGAGGAGCTGTTCCTGACGAACGCCGTCAAGCGGTTCCGGCACCACGAGAAGTTCATGCGCGGCGGTGGCGTGCGGCGCATCCACGACAAGCCGACGATGCGGCAGGTCGGTGCGTGCCACGTCTGGCTCGACTCAGAACTCGAGCTCGTGGCGCCCAGCGTGGTCGTCGCACTCGGCGCGACTGCCGTGCAGTCGCTGCTCGGGAGCACCGTCCGGCTGAAGGAGGTCGTGGGCACCACGGTCGAACGCGACGGCCTCCCTCCGGTGATCGCGACCAGCCATCCGTCTGCGGCCCTGCGCGCACCCGATCACGCCCGACGCCACGCCCTGCGCACGGAGATCGTCGACGGCCTCCTGCGTGCCCAACAGGTCGTGGGCGGCGCGCGCCCTGGATTGCTCGCGACCCGATCGGGCACGACCCGAACATGACTCCTCCGCGTGCAACGCTCACCGAACGCATCACCAAGCACGTCATCGACCGCGTGCCCGTCACGCGCGTGTTCGGCGGCGCCGACGGCATCCGTGAATCGGCCGACGCCCTGCGCGACGGCAGCGGCGAGGCCGGCGGCACCCTGCCCTTCCTGCGCGACATCGCGCTCGCGGTGCCGCACGTGCCCGTCCTGCTCTGGAGCCTCGTGCGCGACTCGCGCGTACCGATCCGCTACCGGGCGGGCCTCGTCGGCGCGGGCGTGCTCGCCGTCAGTCCGTTCGACACGATCCCCGACTTCATCCCTGGCATCGGCATGCTCGACGACATCGCCGTCGTGCTCCTCGCCGTGCGCTGGACCCTCCACGCGATCGACGAGCCCGTGCTGCGGTCGCACTGGAAGGGGAGCGACGCGAGCTTCGCCGCCCTGCTCCGCGTCTCCGGACGCGCCGACGACGAGATCACGGTCGAGCCCACCTGACGTGAAGATCTATCCCGACCTGCCCGGCCGGCGCGCTCGAGTCATCGCCCTCGACGTCTTCGTCGTGCTCCTCCTGTGGCTCGCATATGCCGTCGGCATGCTCGCGCACGATGCGGTGATGCAGCTCGACGTGCTCGGGCGCGGCGTGCAGCAGGCCGGGCACCAGGTCGAGGATGCGTTCGCGTCGGTCGGCGACAAGGTCGATCGCACCCCCGTCGTCGGCGACGACCTCGAAGATGCACTCAAGGGCGCCGGCACCAAGACGGGCACTCCGGTCGTCGCGGCCGGCACCAAGGGTCGCGCTGCGGTGGCCGATACCGCGAACACGCTCGGCTGGATCGTCGGTGGCGCGCCCGCCGCACTCCTGCTCCTCTGGTTCGTCCCCCGGCGTGTGTCGTCGGCGCGTCGCATCCTCGCCGCACGTCGCGTGCTCGCGAACCCCGAAGACGCCGAGCGAACGCGCCTGCTCGCCATGCGCGCCGTGTTCGCCCTGCCCTTCGGCGTGCTGCTCCAGCACTCGCGCGACCCGGTGGGCGACCTCGCCGCCGGCAACTACCGCCCCCTGCTCGCCGCGCTCGGCGACGAATATGGGCTCCGCCTCGCGCCGCGCGGTCTCGCTTCCTCCCCGGCCTCGCAGCCGGTGGTGCCCTGACCGCCAGGCACGACCCGGACGACGTCAAGGTCGAGGGCAGCCTCAGCTGCTGACGGCGGCGTTCTGGTCCTGCGGATCGAGCCGGTCGTAGTTCTTCCGCATCACGCCGGCGAGCGCCAACATCGCGGCCTTCGCGTCGAGCAGGCTCGCGGGCATCTGCTCGCTGGGGATCACGAAGCGCGAGCGATTGCCGTCCTCGCGCCGCAGCCAGATCTCGAAACTGTCGGGGTTGCGGGGGAGCCGGTCGTTCATCGGCACCGCGAACGCGCCGAGGTCGCCCACCGCGCGTTCGACCTGCGCGGTGAGCAGGTTGACGCCGTCGTACGCCGCCTGTGCGGCAGCTTCGGGATCGACCCCGTCGCGCAGGGCCCACGGCGAGCTCTCGTACCAGAACTCGGTCGTGCCCCGGTCGCGCGGGTAGGTCATGCGCCCATCGCTCAGCTGGGCCCGGCCGTTCTCGGCGGGCTCCAGGTTGATCGTGGTCAGGTCGTAGCGTCCGTCGGAGCGGAACGACCCGCGCTCCTCCACGAGCAGCCACGCGATGGGGCTCGTCACGGCGGCTGCAGGCGCGAACGCGTGCGATGCCCGTACTGGTGCGATGGAGCTGAGCTGCATGGGGTTCCCGTCACTCGAGGTGCGGGGCGACCCTACCAGCGGCGCACGAAGCGGCGTCCGGTCAGCGCTTGAGCAGGATGGGCTGGTACGTGATGGTCGTCGCGCCTGCCGCGTCCGTCGTCACGACGCGGATGGTCAGGTAGGAGCGCTTGACGCGCTTCAAGGCTCGCTTCGTGGCCGGGTTCAACTTGAACGAGAGGCCCGGCTTGTACACGACCTTCTTGAGCTTCGCGTCGTAGACACCCACCTTGCCGAACGTGGCCTTCGACGTCGTGAACGCCTTCTTCCGTGCGGCGGGGATTCCCGAGGACCTGCCCTTGATCGCGATCATCGTGGCGGTCGCCCGGCCCCTGACGGGAAGCGCGATGCCCCGCTTGAGCGCAGACGCGAGGCTCAGGGGACCCACCAGCTTCTTGCGAACGACCTTGGCCTTCGCCACGCCGCCACCGGCAGCCGGGGGGTTGACCGTGCGCAGCTCCCCACAACTCGTGTCACAGACCATGACCTGCATGCCGGCCGAGTACGCGAGCGTGACGGCGGCGGTACCGGTCGACGCGGTGTCGGCGTTGGCGAAGGCCTGCCATGCCCCACCGGCGCGCCGGAGGAAGACGCGGGTACTCTTGGGGTCGACGCGACCCTGGCCCCACACGTAGACGTTGCCTGCCTTCACCGGCGCGACGTAGATCGTGTGCTGGAAATTGCGCGCCGAGGGCTTGGGGCAGACCTTCGTGCCACAGCGACCCGACTGGTAGTAGAGCCCGGCCTGGAACGCGCCGGGGTTGTCGGCGCCGCCGTCGTCGCCGAGCGAGTACCAGATGATCGTGGAGATGCGCGGGTGCGCCCAGGCGAAGTAGAACGCTTCACCGAGGTAGGTCGACTGCAGCTCGGGTGAGACCGACGACTGGGCCGACGGCGGCGTCTGGTAGCCGAACTCGGTGATCCAGACCGGCTTGTTCGCCGTGATGGCGAAGCTGTCGATGAGCGTGGTCAGGTCGTTGATGTTGCCGAGGCCGACGACCGGATCCTTGAGCGTCGTGTTGAACGGTGCCTGGCTGCCCATGTAGCCGTTGTGCGCCCACGCGTCGATCGGGGAGCCGAGCGACTGCAGCACGGGGAGCGCGGCGCGCGCCCAGGTGAGCGGCGGCAGGTCGCGCGGCATCGGGGCGGTCGGGCCGACGGCCACGAGCAGCGACGGGTCGATCGCCTTGATGCGGCGCGCGGAGGCGTCGTACATGCGGGCGTAGCGCTGCGGCCCGATGAGGTTCTTGTTGGCGTCGAAGCGCGGCTCGAAGAAGTAGCTGCCGTTCGGCTCGTTCCAGATCGTCCACTCGGCGACTCGCGGCATGCCGTGCTTGCCGTCGTAGCGCTGGGCGGCGGCCTGCGCGAAGTCGGCGTAGTCGGCGGAGAAGGCGTTGAACTGGGCGTCGGTCTCGCCCGTCCAGTTGAAGTTGCGGTTGAACTCCCACTTCGGTGCGCCGTAGATCGAGAGCAGCACCTGCACGCCGCGCTGGTTGGCACCCTGCACGACCGCGTCGGGCGTCGACCAGTCGTAGCAGGCGTTCGCATACGACGTGCCGCCACCGGCCCGGGTCGACGGGTCACACTTGGCGACCTGGTCGAAGCGCAGCTGGAACCGGATGATGCCGGCGCCGAGGCCGCGCTGGGTGTCGAGGATCTCCGTGCGCGAACCGAGCACGTCCATGCCGCCGTTCTGCTCGATGCCGACCTTGAGCGCCGGCGCGGCAGCCGCGCTCGCAACCCCCATGCTCAGCAGCATGAGGCTCGAGATCAACAGCAGGGCGGGTAGTCGGCGCAACATGGGGAGTACCTTCAGGGGAGGATCAACGGCCACGCAGCGGCCCGTTCTCCTCCAAGGTGCGCCCGAACGTCGATTCCGTCCAGCCCCAATCGCGATATCCCCCGTGCTCCCCATGCCTGCCTGTCGTGATCCGTGGTGCGGTGATTCCGTGACGAGACCCCCGATCGTGTGCGAACCTGCGACATGCTCCTGCTGCACGGCGCACTCGACGGCACCGACCTGCTCCTGTGGGGGGAGCCGTTCAGCGACCCGGCTGCCGACGTCGTGCGCCACGTGGGGCAGCCCGCGCAGGCGATCGATGCCGCCGCGCTCGAAGCCGAGCTGGAGCACGCGTTCGGCGAGCTGGCCGGCAGCCGCACGCCCATCGATGCGCGGATGGGCGGCTGCACCGTGCCTGCCCTGCGCCTCGACCCGCCCGGCGCGATCGCGCTCCTCGCGCGCGCGCACGAGCACCAGTCGCTGCTCGCGCCGGGCCTCGTGGCCGATGCCGCCCTGCGCGTGCTCGCCCGACTTGCCCGCCACGCCGCCGCGGCCGTGGTGCGGCAGGAACTCGTTCCGCACCTGCGGCGCCGGACCGGCGGCGACGATTGGCAGGCGCGGTGGGAGCTCCTGCTCGCGCCCGACGCGCGCGACGCCCTGCGCGACAGCGCCCACGGCCTGCCGGCGTCGGCCCTCGCGTTGACCACGGGTGCGCCCGCCACCGACGCCGACCTCCTCCGCATCGACGACATTCTGCGCGACGTGCGGGCACTCGCGTTCGCCGGAGCGTGCGCCGACGCGTTCGTGCGGCGCCGCCTCCTCGAGGCGCCCGTGGAGCTCGTCGGCGCGGCCGGCACGAGCCTCCACGACCGGTGGCTGCGCGCCCTCACCCGCGACCGCGCGCACGTCGACGGCCCCGACGACGCACTCGAACGCCTGTCGGACGAGTTCGCGGCGTGGCAGCTCCGGCTCCGGCGCCGCGTCGACTCCCCCTTCCGCCTCTGCTTCCGGCTCGAGGAACCCACCGACGTCGGCGATGACGACGACGCCGTCGGCAGCAGCGAGGGCGCCACGTGGTACCTGCGCTTCCTCGTGCAGTCGCGCGCCGACCCGAGCTTCCTCGTCGCGCTCGACGACGCCTGGGAGCCCCGCGGCTCCGACAAGGCGACGCTCCGCACGCTCGGGTTCCACGCCGGCGAGCACCTCTTCGCGCCACTGGGAGAGGCGGCCGCGCTCGCCGACCCGATCGCAGCGAGCCTGCAGCGCCCCCGGCCCGGCGGCGTCGAGTGCACGACGGCCGAGGCCCACGCGTTCCTCAGCGAGTCGGCTCCCCTGCTCGAGCAGGCCGGGTTCGGCGTGTTCGTACCGGCCTGGTGGCGCGGCCGCGGCGGACGCTTCCAGCTGAGCCTGCGCGCGAAGGTCACCACCGAACTCACCGGCGGACGCCGCAACCTCGACGCCCTCAACCTCGAGACACTCGTCGACTACGACTGGCACCTCGCGATCGGCGATGCCGAATTGACCGACCGCGAGCTGCGCGACCTCGCGCACCAGAAGACCCCGCTCCTGCACGTACGGGGGCAGTGGGTGGAGCTCGACTCGGGCGAGCTGCGTGCGGCGATCGCCCACGTCGACCGGCTGCTCGCCGACCCGCTCACGCCCGCGCGCGGCGGGGTGCGTGACGGCGAGGCGGCCTCGATCGCGCAGCTCGTCGCGATGTCGGTCGGGGCCGGCGGCACCGGTCCCGGGGGGCTCGCGATCTCCGGAGTGAGCGCGACCGGCGACATCGGTGCGCTGCTCGCCGACCTGCCCACGCACGACCTCGTCGCCGACCTCGAGCCACCCGCGGGCCTCGACGCCGAGCTGCGGCCCTACCAGCTGCGGGGCTACCGCTGGCTCGACGCGATGGCGCGGCTGGGGCTCGGCGCCTGCCTCGCCGACGTCATGGGCCTCGGCAAGACCGTGCAGGTGCTCGCCGCGATCCAGGGCGCGAAGGAGCGTGCGGCAGTCGACACGTCTGACACGGCCCGCGCGGCGCACGGCCCCACCCTCATCGCCTGCCCCACCTCGGTCGTCACGAACTGGCTGCGCGAGTGCCAGCGCTTCACGCCCGGGCTCACGGTGCTCGTGCACCACGGCCCCGATCGACTGACCGGCGATGCGTTCGCGCAGGCCGTCGCGCCCGCCGACGGCTCCCCCGCGGCTGACATCGTGATCACGAGCTTCGCGCTGCTCGCCCGCGACGAGGCGCTCCTGGCGCGCATCGACTGGAGTCGCGTCGTGCTCGACGAGGCGCAGAACATCTAGAACCCGGGCACCGCCCACGCCCGCGCCGCACGCGCACTTCACGCGCCGATTTGCATCGCGCTCACCGGCACGCCGGTGGAGAACCACGTGGGCGACCTGTGGTCGATCATGGAGTTCCTCAACCCGGGGCTGCTCGGCACGCAGCGCGACTTCCGGCGCCGCTACCTGCTGCCGATCCAGGCCGGCGATTTCCCGGAGGTCACGGCGCGCCTGCGTCGGCTCACCGCGCCGTTCGTGTTGCGTCGGCTCAAGACCGACCGCACGGTCATCGCCGACCTGCCCGACAAGTTCGAGACGGTCGAGTACTGCACGCTCACGACCGAGCAGGTCGCGCTCTACGAGGCGATCATCGAAGATGCGAAGCGGGTCATCCGCGGACCCAGGCTCGCAGGCATCGACCGCCGCGGCATGATCCTCGCGACGATCTCCAAGCTCAAGCAGGTGTGCAACCACCCCGCCCAGCTGCTCGGTGACAACTCGCGCATCGCGGGGCGCTCCGGCAAGCTGGCCCGTCTGGAAGCGCTGCTCGAACAGGTGCTCGAACGCGGCGAGCGTGCGCTCGTGTTCACCCAGTTCGTGCAGATGGGGGAGCTGCTCCGGCGGCAGCTGCATGACACGTTCGGACGCGAGGTGCTCCTCCTCCACGGCGGCACGAGCCGGAAGCAGCGCGACGCGATGGTGGCGCGGTTCCAGGATGCGGGCGCGGGCGCGCCGCCCATCCTCGTGCTGTCGCTCAAGGCGGGCGGGTCGGGCCTCAACCTGACGGCCGCCACGCACGTGGTGCACTTCGACCGCTGGTGGAACCCGGCGACCGAGCAGCAGGCCACCGACCGCGCCTTCCGCATCGGGCAGACGCGCGACGTGCAGGTGCACGCGCTGGTCTGCGCCGGCACGGTCGAGGAGCAGGTCGACCGCATGCTCCAACAGAAACGCGCGGTGGCCGAGGACGTCGTCGGGGCCGGCGAGCAGTGGATCACCGAACTGGGCGACGACGAACTGCTCGACCTCGTGCAGTTGCGCACCGACACGCTCCTGCAGCCGGGCGACCTCGGCCACACGGGAAAGCAGTGGGGCCGTGCCACCCTCTGACTTCCACGACCAGCACGGCGGCGATCGGTTCCCGCCCCCCTCGACGCCCCGCAAGGTCGCGGGCGGCATCCGCCTGCAGGCACGCGGACGCCAGCCCGTCGGCACGACCTGGTGGGCACGCCGCTGGCTCGCCTCACTCGAGGCGCTGGGTATCGGCGAGCGGCTCGAGCGCGGTCGCGACTACGCGCGCGGCGGGCAGGTCATGACGCTCGACGTCGACGTGTCGGGTGTCGTGTCGGCGAAGGTGCAGGGCACGCGCCTCACCCCGTATGCGGCGCGCATCGAGGCGCAGCCGTTCACGCAGCTGGAGTGGCTCGGGCTCGCTGACGCGTTCGCGGCGCAGGCGAATTTCCGGGCGCAGCTGCTCGCCGGCGTCATGCCCGACGACGCCGAGGCGATCTTCGCGCGCGCTGGGCTCCGGCTCTTCCCGACCACCGACGACGACCTGCACTTCAGCTGCACGTGTGCCGACTGGGCCACGCCCTGTCGGCACGTGGCGGCGGCGTGCTACCTCGTCGGCGAGGCGTTCGACCGCGACCCGCTCCTGCTGCTGCGCCTGCGCGGCATCGAGGCACCCCTCCTGCTCGAGCTGCTGGCCAGCCGCGACGGTTCGACCGGCGGGGGCGCGCCCAGGGGGGACGCAGAACGCGCGGTCGGTGCCCCTGCGACTCCGGCGGGGCCAGCTGGCACCGAGCCCGCGGTCGATTCCGTCCAGTTCTGGTCGGTTCCGGGCAGCGAGCAGCAGCCACGGCTCGACCTCACCCCGCCACCGGCCGACGCGCCGCTCGTGCGCATCCTCGGTGCAGTGCCCTTCTGGCGCGGGCTCGACGACTTCGAGCCGACCATGCGCACGCTCTACGCGCGCCTCCGGGGTGACGGGGTCGCCCTCGACGTCGCGCTCGACGTGATGCTCGACGCAGCGCTCGACGGTGCTCCTGAGGGTGCGCTCGGTCGGGGGCCCGATACCCTCGGTACGTAACGGGCGGCGCTCCCCGCCCGATACACCGGCATGGGGGATGTGGAGGGGATCGTCGGCGGCCTGCGTGCACTCGTGCGCACCATCGACGCGTCTGCGTACGCGGGCGAGATGTATGGCGCCCGTGCCCTCGAGACGATCGCGCACGACACGCCGATCTTCGCCCGTGACGCGCCGGGCGCGCTGCTGGAGGCGGTGAACGAGTCGGCGACCCGCCTCCTCGACAGCCCCACCGGCGCGCGACTTCGTCGCGTGCTCGACACGGCGGCCGCGCTGGCGGACGAGCGACCTGATTCGAAGTTCCGCGGCATCGTGCTCGCGAGCGACGCCGACGCCGCCGCCGGCTGGGCGCGCATCTCGGCGTTGCGAACCGAAGCGCCGCTCGATCCGGCGGCACCGCCCTTCGCGCAGGCGTCCGACTACCTCACCGAGGCGCAGACCACCTTCGCCGGGGCAGCAGCCTACTTCGGTCACGACGGAATGATCGTGCCGGCGACGAGCGGTCCGGGTACCGGCGGCTACCTCGCGATCGCCGGCGACGTCGCAGACCGACCCCCGCACGTGACGCTCGACGAGGTCGTGGCCCGCTTCACCGATGCGACGCTCACCCAGGTCGACCAGGCGCGGCTGCTGGAGGCTGTTCGGCCCACCGACAACGCGATGCGGCGCGGGTTCTCCGACGTGCTGCACGAACTCGAGCACGCCGACGGCGTGGTGTATCGGGGTGACGACGCAGTCGCGCGGGCCCTCGAGGAGGGCTCGACCGACACCATCGCGCACTGGCCGGGGCGCCTCGACTCGTTCCTCGAGCGTGCCGGCGTCACCGACGAGGTCATGGGCGCGGCCAAGGACGAATCGATGCGCGGCTATCCCAGCGAGGTCGACGGCATGCGCGGGTACCTCCGCCTGGCCGGCGTCGATCCGAACCTGCCCGCAGACCTGCCGAGGGCGTTCGCGCTGCTGCGCGGACGTCAGGAATCCGGGCAGGTGCTCGACAACCTGGCTGGCGCCATCGCAGCGTACTCAGGCAACGGTGGCGACGAGCATGTTCGTGCCGTACGCACGATCCTCGCGGGCGAGCCCGCGTCACTCGATGCGGTCAGTCGCGTCGAGGCGGCGCTCCTGGGCGCCGTCGAGGCACCCTCGCAGCCGGCTCTCGCGGCCGCAGCTCCTACGGCCTGACCGCACCCTTGAAGGCCGAGCCCGACGGGAGCGTGGCGACCACGACGCGGCGGCCGGTGCCCGGTGCGTGCACGTAGCGGTTCTTGCCGAGGTAGATGCCCATGTGACCGTAGCCGGAGGCCCACGTGAAGACGAGGTCGCCCTTCAGCAGGCGCGAGCGCGGCACGCGCATGCCGAGGCGTGCGAACTGCTGCGACGTGCGCGCGGCGAGTGGATGGCGGATCGCCTTGTACGCGAACACGACGAGGCCGGAGCAGTCGAACCGGCGGGGACCGACGGCGCCCCACTGGTAGGGCGAGCCAGCCTTCCGCGACGCGAGGTTCGCGGCACTGATGCGCTGCGCGAGGGTCGTCGTCACCGGCGCGGCGTCCGCACTGGCCGGCATCGTTGCCGGCACGGTGGCGAGCGCAGCGGCGACACCCGCCACGACGAGCGGCATGCGGAACCGGGCGCGTCGCAGGCGACGGGCGTTCGGAGGAACGGGCATTTCGTTGGAATTCGTTCGGTGAGTAACCATGTAGGCCCACCTCGGCGAGCCTCCGCGCCCCCTTGAGCAGTAAACGGTAGTTTTCCGCTACCGCAACCGTTCGACATGATCACGACCTTGCGACCGCGTGCCTCGCGGGCGACGAGCGCCCAACTGCGCTTCGGCCGGCGCTCGGCCCGCCCCGCCTAGCGCTTCGGAACGACGATGCCCTGCGACTTCGCCCACGCGGCGACCTTCTTGTCAGCCTCCGCCTGGTTGAGCAGCCCTGCCTCCACGGCCGGTTCGAGCAGCGTGCGCTGGTCGTTGAGGCGCTCCTGGTCGACCTGGTCCTTCACGAGCGCCTCGATGTTGTCGAGCTTCTCGCGCAGTCCGTCGAACGTGCGCCGATGCTCACGGAACAGCGCGACGAGCATCTTCTCGCTGTACCACCGCTTGTCGACCGTCGTGATACGCGCCTTGGGGCTCGCCTTCGCCTTCGCGGCCGGCTTGCCCGCCGAGCCGAGGCGCGGCGGCACCCAGAAACCGTGGAACGCCTTGTAGTTGGAGACCGGCTTCGGCTTGTCCTCCGGCACGTAGCCCTTGCCACGCAGGTAGGTGTGCCACTCCTTCGCTGTGGAATCGAGCGTCGGCTTGTTGTGGTCGTTGGCCATCAGTGGTGCTCCTGGGGCGACTCGTTGCAATCCATCCTGCGCATTCGGGCACGCGACGGATTTCCCTCCAACTTCCGTGGTGCGACAGCCTCCACCGTGGGTACGTTGGTCAACATGGCCCAGCTCGCCTTCCTCCTCCGTGGCATCAATGTCGGCACTGCGAAGGCGGTCGCCATGGCGGAGCTGCGCACCGCGGTCGAGGCCGCGGGGTTCGAGCAGCCCCGCACGCTCCTGCGGAGCGGCAACCTCGTCGCGGCCACCGACCTGTCGGTCGCAGCAGCCGGGCCGGCCGTCGAAGCCGTCATCCGCGACACCTTCGGCATGGACGTCGGAGTCGTGGTGCGCGCCAAGCGCGACCTCGCCCAGCTCGTGCACGACGCACCGCTCGCCGACGTCGCCGAGAACCCGTCGCGCCATGTGGTGGCGTTCTTCTCGGAGCCGCCGCCGCCCGCCGCACTCGCGGCCTTCGTCGAGGCCACCGAGGCACCCGACGCCGCGCTCGCCCGCACGCGGGAGCTCGTGCTCTGGCTTCCGGCGGGACAGGCCGATTCGCCCGCGGCCAAACGCTTGGCGAAGCTCAAGCTCCCCGGCGTCACCACCGTGCGCAACTGGAACACGGTGACGAAGCTGCTCGCCCTGTTCGACTGAGCGCGCTGCGTGACGACCGAATCCGCCCTTGATTCACGTGCGCGCGTGACATGTGTGAGATCGGGCAGGAACCCGGTGCAGCGACGCGAATCAGTGCCGTGCAACTTCCGTACCAATTCATCGAGAGGAACACCATGCGCCGAACGATCTACGCTGCGGGCGTCATCGCCGCCAGCCTCCTGGTTGCCGCTGGATGCGGCAGCTCCGACGACGGCGGCTCCAAGTCGTCGGACGGTGGCTCCAAGGATTCCGGGTCGAAGAGCGGCAAGATCGCCCTCCTCCTGCCCGAGAGCAAGACGACGCGCTACGAGACGCAGGACAAGCCGCAGTTCGAGGCCAAGCTCGAGGAGATCTGCGCTGACTGCGAGGTGCTCTACTCGAACGCCGACCAGGACGCGTCGAAGCAGCTGACGCAGGCCCAGGCCGCGCTGACCAACGGCGCCAAGGTGCTCGTGGTCGACCCGGTCGACGCCGCAGCCGCCGCAGCGATCGTCAAGCAGGCCGACCAGCAGGACGTGCCGGTCGTCTCCTACGACCGGCTCATCACCGACGCGAAGGTGGCGTACTACGTCTCCTACGACAACGCCAAGGTGGGCGAGCTGCAGGGCCAGAGCCTCGTCGACAAGCTCGACAAGGACGGCAAGAAGGGTGACATCTTCATGATCAACGGCTCGCCGACCGACGGCAACGCCGCGCTGTTCAAGAGCGGTGCACACTCGGTGATCGACGACAGTGACTACAAGGTCGCCAAGGAGTACGACACCCCCGACTGGAGCCCGGACAAGGCACAGGAGGAGGCGCAGCAGGCGATCACCGCACTGGGCGACGACGGGTTCATCGGCATCTACGCCGCGAACGACGGCACCGCCGGTGGCGCGATCGCAGCGCTGAAGGCCGCCAAGATCGATCCGACGACCATCCCGATCACGGGCCAGGACGCCGAACTCGCCGGCATCCAGCGCCTCGTCTCGGGTGAGCAGTACATGACGATCTACAAGGCGATCAAGCCTGAGGCCGCCATCGCTGCGGAGGTCGCGTACGCACTGCTCCAGGGCAAGTCGATCGACGAGTTCGTGACGTCCGACACCGACAACGGGAGCGATGGCAAGATCCCGACGAAGCTGTTCGACCCGGTGGCCGTGACCGCCGAGAACGTCAACGACACCGTCGTGGCCGATGGCTTCTGGACGGTCGAGCAGATCTGCACCAGCGACTACGCCGCCGCGTGCGCCAAGCTCGGCCTCAAGTAGCACCAGCGTGACCGCCATCCGCTCGGCGGCACCTCGAACCACGTGACGGGAGACAACGCATGTCAGCATCGGCTACGACCGTGGGACTGCAACCCATCCTGAGCCTCAGGGGGATCCAGAAGCGCTTCGGCGCCCTGCAGGCCCTGAGCAACGTGGACTTCGAGGTGTCGCCGGGCGAGGTGGTGGCCCTCGCCGGCGACAACGGCGCCGGCAAGTCGACCCTCGTCAAGGTGATGTCGGGCATCCACCCGGCCGACGACGGCGAGATCCGCTTCGCGGGCGAGCCGGTGGCGCTCGGCTCACCGAAGGCGGCCACGAACCTCGGCATCGCCACCGTGTTCCAGGACCTCGCGCTCTGCGACAACCTGAGCGTGGTGGCCAACCTCTTCCTCGGCCGCGAGGAGGTCACCCCGGCGAGCCTCTCGGGCGTGCACCTGCTGCCGCTCGACGAGATCGGCATGGAGCACACCACGGTGGAGCTGCTCCAGAGCCTGTCGGTGCGCCTGCCC
>JAOPYW010000114.1 GCA_025964405.1 Thermoleophilia bacterium
CTCCACGCCGACCGCACGAGCCTGCTCGGCGCGCTCGTGCTGCTCACGCTGCCGTTCGTCGCCACGCAGTTCCTGTTCCGCTCCTTCGGACGCGAACGCTCGCTCAACGCGGAGCTCGAGGCCGCCAACATCTCCATCACCGAGTCGCTCGTGAACGCCCTCGACGCCCGTGACCCCTACAGCGCCGGCCACTCGATCGCCGTGGCCATCTACAGCCGCGACATCGCCCTCGAGATCGGACTCGAACCGGCCGACGTGCAGCGCACCTACCTCGCCGGCCTGCTGCACGACATCGGCAAGATCGCCGTGCCCGACGCCATCCTCCAGAAGCCCGCCGCACTCACCGACGCGGAGTTCGCCGAGATCCGCCTCCACCCGGTCGTGGGTGAGGAGATCCTGCGGCCCAGCACGCACCTCGCCGACATCCTGCCGGGCGTGCGCCACCACCACGAGCGCATCGACGGCAAGGGCTACCCCGACCGCCTGCGCGACGCGGAGATCCCGCTCCAGGCCCGCATCATCGCGATCGCCGACGCCTTCAACGCCATGACGAGCGAGCGCCCCTACCGCGAGGCCATGCAGCCCGAGCTCGCCGAGCGCATCCTCGTGCAGAACCAGGGCATGCAGCACGACCCCTTCCTGGTCGCGGCCTTCCGGCGCGTGCTCGCCCGCCACGGCGATACCTACCGCCACGCGCAGGGCGCCGAGTTCGACACCTCCGACCGCCTCCGCGACGTGATGCGGTCCCACTACCAGCTCGACGCGTTGCGTGACGCCGCCTGACCCGCACGGGCACTACCGGGTGCTGCGCGTGTCGGGGCTGCTGGTTCCCGGATTCACCAAGCGCATCCGCTTCGCAGCCGACGGCGCACCGCTCGACGGCGTGACCTACCTGTGGGGCATTCGCATCGGCGCCTTCACCGTGCGACCCGCACACGAGTTCGGGGAGCCCGACGCGGGCCTGCGCGCACTCCGCTATCGAGCGTGGCCGGTCATCGACACCTTGGGCACCGTTCCCGCAGTCGCCCACCGCTCCCCCGACTGCAGCGGGTGGATCCGCCTGCCCCGAGGCCGTCGCGTGCGTTTCTGCCGGTTCGAACTGCAGCCGCTCCCCCACTGAGTCACATCCCCCTGTGCAGGGCGCGCGACCCGGTGCACGATGGACGTGCCCGCCGCCGTAGGTGGGCGCCGCCGTTCGCCAGGAGACCTCGCCGTGCCCGACCTCGGGATTCCAACGCACACGCACGTGCCCACCACGCTCGACCGCCTCATCCGGGGCAACGGGTCGATGGGCGCCGACGCGGGCGTCTCCGCTGCTGCCGCGCCGTCGGGACCCACTGCGCCCGGCGCCGTGCGGACGGCCGCCACGGCGCCGCCCGTCGGCTTCCAGGGCAGCGATGCCCAGCGCGCACGCATGCGCGATGCCGCGATGGCCGACTACCGTGCCATCCAGTCGCAGCTCGTCGTCGACGGCGGCGACGCGCTCAAGCTGCGCGAGCACTCGGGCGCCGGCCTCGGCGACATCCTCGGCGCGACCGCGTGGCCACACGGGCAGGTCGCGGCCGCAGCGCTCGACCGCGCGCTCATCTCGGGCGACACGACCGAAGCCCGCAAGGCGTTGGCCGGGCTCGACCGGTTCGAACAGGGCGACACCGGCTCGTACAAGCCGACCGCGCTCCCGTGGAACCAGGATCGTTTCTACGACGACAACGCCTGGATCGGGCTCGACTTCGTGCAGGCCGCGCGCATGACCGGCGACGACGGCTACGTCGACAAGGCGCGCAAGGTGTTCACCTTCCTCGAAGAGGGCCTGCACAAGGATGGCGGGCTCTACTGGAAGGAGGGCGAGCAGCGCATGTCGCGCAATGCGGCCTCGACGGGACCGGCGATGCAGCTCGCCCTGCAGCTCCACGACCTCACCGGTGAGCAGCACTACCTCGACGTCGCGAAGAACCTGGAGGCTGCCGAGACGAAGCTGCTGCGCGACGATCGCGGGCTCATCCTCGACAACGTCGGCGACGACGGTTCGGTGGAGAGCTCCGTCTGGAGCTACAACCAGGGCACCTACGTCGGTGGGGAGCTGCAACTCTTCGAGCAGACGGGCAACCGTGCCTTCCTGCAGAAGGCGACGTCGACCGCGACCGCGGCGCTCGATCACTTCGCGAAGGACGACGGGCTGTGGAAGCAGCCACCCGCGTTCAACGCCGTGTTCTTCCGCAACCTGCTCCAGCTCGATGCGGTGGCGCCTGATCCGCGCATCCGGGCCACCCTCGAACGCTACCTCGAGCGCGCGCGCGATTCGCGTGACGGCAACGGGCTCTACTCGGCAGCCCAGGGCATGGGTCAGTACGAGGGTCACGACGGCGCGACCTCGACGATCGACCAGGCCGCGTTCGTACAGATGCATGCCCTCCTCGCGATGACGCCGGAGCAGCTCGCCACCGTCACCTGACGTGCGCGACTGACATCGACGCGCACGAGCAGGCAATTCGCACATCCGGGTCAAGCTGGACGCCGTGCATGCCGACAGTGGTGCAGAACCACGAAAGGGCAAACCCACCGCGAGGTGGGGGCGCAAAGCCACGGGTCTCGACCGCCGGTAGTCACGAGAGTGAACCGGGCGCCGAGGAAGCCGAGCTGCCGAATGGAGAGCAACCTCGAACGGGCTAACCTGCTGCGAGGCAGGGGCGCAAAGCCACGGGGGTCTGAACTGACGTGAGTCAGGTCGGAGCCAGCCGAGCTACCGAAGGGACGCTCGTTGACCAGTTCAACGATGTCTCGAAAGGGGTCCTCATGCGGTCACGTATGTGGTTCACGGAGATGTTGGTTACGGGTGCGGCCACGGGAGTGGCGGAACTTGGGACCAGCTCGTTCTCCGCGGCTGCACGACGTGCACTGCGAGCGAGTTGACCCCGCGAGACGGCCGAAGCTTTCTGCTGTCCAGTTCCTCCTCCCACCCAGCGTATGGGCGCCTCCCCCCTCCCCAGCCCTCCACGCTTGCTTCGGCGGGCCGGCCCCAGGGTCGGCTCGCCGAGCTTCTTCGATGCACGAATCGAACTTTAGCTCGGCATGCTGTGCGTCGATGGGAGTACATGCCCCCGGTCGTCGCCCCTGTAGTTCCACGCGGCACGCGCACGTACGCGTGGGCGATCGCCGTCGGCCTCCTCCTGGTCGGCACATGGCTCAGCGCTTCGCCGCCGCGCTCCGCAACGGCTGCATCGATCACGGTGACCGCGAACATCGTCTCGCAGACCTCGGTCGACCTGACGGCCTGCGCATCGCCCGCGGCCCTGTCGTTCGGAACGGTGCAGCCCGGTACGCCGATGTCGACGAACGGTGACTGCACGGTAGCCTTCGGCTCGACCAACAGCGTTGCATCCCTGCAGCTCTCCCAGCTCGATGGGGCCGGTGGCGCGATGTACCGTCCGACGACCGGAGTGCTCGACCCGGCGTTCGGCACGGCGGGGCGATCGAGCCACAGCCTCGGCACGGTCGACCAAGTCTGGGGCTCCGCGGTAGCTCCCGACGAGTCGACCCTGCTCGTCATGTCGAAGTCCGACGGCGCGAACAACGGCGACCTGCACCTGATCCGCATCGGCCCGTCGGGATCGCTCGATTCGACCTTCAACGGCGGACTCGGTTACCTACGCCTGCCGCTCAAGGCCGTGGCTGGCACGACGCGAGGTGTCGCGGCCGTGACGATCCTCGCCAACGGCCAGATCCTCGTCGGGGGATCGGGCAGCGCAGACAACGGAATCGCCGCTGCCCGCGTGAATGCGAACGGCACGCTCGACACGCCCTTCGGCGGCGGAGATGGCGTCGCCACGATGGATCCCGGCGGGTTCGCGAATACCTCGCTGGCCTACAGGATACTCGCGCTCCGCAGCGGTAAGTTCGCGCTGATCGGGTTCGGTAACACGCCGACGGCGATCGCCCTGGTGGCGCGGTACAACGCCGACGGGACACCCGACATGACCTTCGGTGGCGGCGACGCGTACTACGAACTCGACCTGAGCGGCACGACGGGGCAGTCGTTCATCACCGGGCAGGAGCTCGCGGACGGACGCCTGCTCATCGGTGGCGGGTCGGTCAACAACACCGGTGCGTTCACCCTGCTCCGGCTCACGGCTGACGGGACGCTCGACACCAGCTTCGGAACCGCCGGTATCTGGCGGCCGAACTACGGCACCGGCGGATTCTGGGACGACATGGAGATCGAAGCCTCCGGTACGATCCTCCTCCACGGCACGTCCATACCGTCATTCTCGACACGCATCGCCCGACTTGCGGCTGACGGCTCCGGGCTCGTGACCACGCTTGCCGGCACCGGCCTGATCACGACGACCCCGGTCGTAGGCTCGCAGTCGGGGCACTCGATCGGTCTCGACGATGATGGATCCATCATGGTCGGCGGTTCGACCGCCACCTCGAACGGCGACAGCGTCGTGCGCAGGTATTACGCCGACGGCACGCTCGACACGTCCTTCGGCACGGCCGGCACCGGCACCTACGTCGTCGCCACGGGCGCCGACGAGGTCACGTCGGTACACCCCCTGCCCAACGGTGGCTGGAGGCTCGTCGGCAACGCGGCCACGGGGGCGGCCGCCGACGCTTGGGTGGGCTCGGTCACTCGCACCACGGTGCCCGACTACGACGACACGGCGAACGACGACTGGGGAACCGCGGGAGCCGCCTTCTTCGGCGCTTGCCTCCGTGCCACGTCGGCCGTCGCCGACTGGTCGCCGAACGCCACGTGCGCGATGAGCGACGGGGCGCACTGGGCGAAGGTCCGGACGACGCCGACGACGGTCGCTCACATGGGCGGCTTCGGTTCGGGCACCGCCAGCCTCCGGTTCGGCCTGCGCACCGCGACGTCACTCGCACCGGGGCGGCTCATGGCGCCGGTCCGTGTCGGCGTCATCGCTCCTTGACGGCGCGGGTGCGGACGCGAGGCGGCCCGTATCGCTCGCGGCCCGACCCCGAGCCGAGCAGGCAGTTTTTGACGAACGGCCACCAGCTGGCCCATTCCGTGCAACAACTTCAGTGCCGAATGCGAAGTACTGGTACATAGCGTGTGGCTTTCGCCGCCGGGAACGTCCCCCCGTTCCAAGCCAGGCTCCCTCGTCCCCCCTTCGGAGCCTGCGCCTCCCGGCAGCGATACTCGTCCCCCCGAACGCCACACGCACCCGGTCGCCGCCCCGTCCCCCCTTGGCGGCGACCCATCGAAGGCCCCGGCTCCCCCGCTGGGGCCTTCGCTTTCTTCGCGCGCCGATGCAGGCGCGCAGGTCGGTCAACGCTGCAGCGCGCGTCCGAGCATGGTGATGGTGGAGCGAAGCTCGTAGCCGAGCGCACGGTTCAGGTGCAGCATGGCGTGGTTCGCGTCGTCGTTGGTCGCACGCACCGACGTGATGCCGTTCGCCGCCGCCCACGCCAGCGTGTGCACCTTGAGCAGCCGTGCGACACCGCGCCCGAGCCAGTCTTCGGCGACGCCGGTGAAGCGGTGCCCGGCCAGGGTCGGTCGCCCCGCGTAGGGCACGAGGTATCCGATGCCGACGACCCGGTCGCTCGCTCGCTCGACCGCGACGAGGAACGAGCGGTGCAGCTCCTCCCCTGTCGAGGTTCGCAGCTCCGCGCGCCAGTCGTCGTACCCCTGCCGGTAGTCGCTGAAGAGTTCGCTCGGCACCCGCGCCATCGCCTGGCACCAGACCCGGTGGGCCTCCGGCAACAGGTCGAGGCGTGT
>JAOPYW010000144.1 GCA_025964405.1 Thermoleophilia bacterium
CGCACCGTTCTTGAGGGGATCGGTGGCCGTGCCCGTGAACGCCACCGCCGAGCCGCCGTTGGGGGTGGTGGGCCACGTGATCGTGCTCGTCGGATCCTGCGTGTCGATGCGGGTCGTCCACTCGGTCGACGCGTTGCGGCGATTCGTGACATCGATGCCCGTCACGTGCCACGTGTGGAGACCGTCCGTCAATGGCGCGGCCGGCGTGTAGGACATCTCGGTGCCCGCGGCGACGGCCGTGGCTGCGCCGGTCTCGGTCGAGTTGTCGATCCACACCTGCGTGCGTGCGAGGCAGCGGTCGTCGGCCGCGACCCAGGCGAGTGTCGGCATCGCATTCGACGTCCAGGCGCCGTTCACGGGCGTGCTGTTCGCGATGGTCGGCGCCGCGACGTCGATGCCCACCTGCACCTGTGGCGTGGGCAGGCCCGGGTTGTTCCACGTCAGGTTGTTGGGCACGTCCTTGGCCGCGACCTTCCACCAGTAGAGGCCGGCCGCCTGGGTGGGCAGCGTCACGTTGCTCGTCGGCGGGCCGCCGGCGACCGCGGTGTAGGCGAGCGGGAAGGCGTTCGACGGGTCGAAGTAGACGCGGTACTGCGCGAGTGAGCTGTCGGTGGCGTCGGTCCAGTCGAGGGTCGGGGTCGCGCTGGCGTACGTCGGCACGCCGCCGCAACCGGGAGCAGCGCCCGATGTCGTGATGGCCGGCAGGGCGGGGTTCGCCGGGGGCTGCAGGTCGAAGGGGGCGGGCGGGGTCCAGTCGGTCCTGGTGACCTTGAGTGCTCCCGTGTTGGTGGTGATGGTCTGGTTGCCGACGTGGTCGGTGACGACGATACGGTACTGGTAGCACTTGTTCGTGGCCATCGCGACAGGGTCGTTGACGGGCGAAGCGGCGGGGTTGGTGAGCACGGTGGTCCAGGCGAGTGTGCCCCAGGTGCAGGTGCCGCCGGCGACGAGGTCGCCGTCGGCGCGTTCGATGACCCAGCTCTCGAGGTCGGAGCGGTTGGCGCCGACGCCTGCTCCGCCGAAGTCGGTGCCCTTGGCGAAGGTGATGACGTTCTTCGCGCTGGGCGGCACGGGCCCGGCGAGGTAGTCGTCGAGGTAGTCGATCGATGCGCTGACCGGTGCTTGGTCATCGGCCTCGACGCGGAAGGTCGCGGTGTTCGGGCGACCCGACCCGTCGGTGGCCGTGACGGTCTGGGTGCCCGTGATCGGTGCGCCCGCCGCGAAGGTGTAGGTGTAGGCGTACGGCGTGGGGCCGGTGCCGCTCCCGCCTGCGCTGAATCCGCCGCCGATCGTGGGGTAGATGACGCTCGAGATGCCGTTGAAGTCAGAGGCGTTGAACTTCACCGTCACGCTGCCCGAACCCGCGGAGCGATAGTAGAGCGTGCTCGACGGCGCGCCGGGCCACCACGCGTTCGATGCTGCGCCACCGACGGGCGAGTAGCTGTTGAAGCTGACCGCGGGCGGTGTGTTGTCGATGTTGACGGCCGTGCTGACCGTGCTCCACGTACGGCCCGCGACGTCGGTGACGTCGAGCTGGAAGTAGTAGTTGCCGTCGGTTGCGACGTTGCTGTTCCATGCGCAGTTGATCGCGCCGCCTGCGGAGCCCGTGCAGCCGGGGTCGGTCATCGTCGTCCACGGACCGGTGGCACTGCTGCTCCAGCGCAGTCGCCAGCTCGCCACGCCACTCGCCGCACCGTTCTTGAGGGGATCGGTGGCCGTGCCCGTGAACGCCACCGCCGAGCCGCCGTTGGGGGTGGTGGGCCACGTGATCGTGCTCGTCGGATCCTGCGTGTCGACCTTCACGGTGCGATCGGCAGGAGCCGTGCGCGTACTGCGACCCAGCACGTCAAGTGCGGTGACGTGCCACGTGTGCGCGCCGTCGGTCAGCGAGCTCGCCGGGGTGTAGGACGTGGCCGCGCCGTTGAAGTTGGCGGTCGGCGCGCCAGCCTCGGTCGTGTTGTCGAGCCACACCTGCAGCCGGGCGAGGCAATGGTCGTCGGTGCCCGCGAAGCCGAGGCTCGGCGTTGCGGTGGTCACCCACGCGTTGTCGAGCGGGAGCCCGAAGCTGGCGGTCGGAGCGAGCAGGTCGACACCCACCTGCACCTGCGGGCTCGGCAGGCCGGGGTTGTTCCACGTCAGGTTGTTGGGCACGTCGCGGGCGGCGACCTTCCACCAGTAGAGGCCCGCGGCCCGGGTCGACAGCGTCAGGTTGCTGGGTGGCGTCGCTCCGCCCACGCTCGCGTACGCCAGCGGGAAACCACTTGACGGGTCGAAGTAGACGCGGTATTCGGCGAGCGAGCTGTCGGTCGCGTCGGTCCAGTCGAGCGCGGGGGTCGCTACGCCGTACGTCGGCACGCCCTCGCAGCCAACGGGGCCGCCGATCGGCACGCCGTGCGGGAGCACCGGGTTGGTCGGCAGCGTGAGGTCGAAGGGCGCCGGAGGGGTCCAGTCGGTGGTGGTGACCTGGAGCGACGGCTGGCTGACGTATGTGGTCGTGTTGCCGACGTGGTCGGTCACGACGAGGCGGTACTGGTAGCACTTGTCGGTGGCGAGCGGCAGTGGATCGGCGACCGAGGTGCCTGCCGGGTTGGTCGCGGTGACGAGCCAGCTCACCGCTCCCCAGTTGCAGGCGCCGGCGATGAGGTCGCCTTCCTCGCGCTGGACCACCCACGTCTCGAGGTCGGAGCGGTTGGCACCGACGCCGGCTCCGCCGAAGTCGGTGCCCTTGTTGAAGGTGATCGTCGGCTGCGGGTTGGTCGGGATCTTGCCGTAGTAGCCGTCGGTGTAGCTGATCGAGCCGCCCGTCGGCGCCTGGTCGTCGGCCTCGACGCGGAAGGTGGCGGTGTTGGTGCGGCCCGAGCCGTCGGTCGCGGTTACAGTCTGGTTGCCAGTCACCGGCAGGCCCGCGGAGAAGGAGTAGGTACGGCTGAACGGTGAGGGTCCGATGCCGGCGCCGCCGGGGGTGAAGCCGCCGCCGATCGTCGGGTAGGCGACGCTCGCGATGCCGTTGAAGTCGGACGCGTCGAAGC
>JAOPYW010000179.1 GCA_025964405.1 Thermoleophilia bacterium
GTGACCGCTGAATGTCGAGAGCACGTGGTCCATGCGTGTCCAGCGCATCGGTGCTTTCGGGCAGCGGTCACTGTCCTTCCTCCACAGAACCACAGGTTCGCAAAAGGGACAAGAGGTGACTTCGAGATGACGACGATCCGACGCGCGAGCTGCGCGCCGTGGCAACGACGATCAGTCGTTGTAGATGCTCTCCCACGCGCCGTCGATCGCGTCGTACGCGGTCTGCGCGAGGCGCTTCACGTCGGCGAGCGCACGATCGTTGGTCGGGAAGTCAGGACCGGCGCCGTGCAGCACGATCGTCGCGCTGGTGAGGGCGTCGGCTGCCGACTGCATGCTCTTCGCGGCCCAGTCGAGGTGCTGGTACGGGCTCGACGGGCGCGCTTCGTTGAGCAGGCGCACCGCGTCGCGGGCGGCGCTCACGCCGGCGCTCATCACGGTCTCGCTCAGCGTGAACGGGTCGTTGAGGGCGGCGATGGTGGCGGCCTCGGCAACCTTGACGGCCTCCTTGGCGCGCGTGATCGTCAGCGGGTTGTGCGCGACGGGTGCCGTGGGGGCAGTGGTGATGACCTGCATGGTGGTGCTCCTGGGGAGGGGGAACGGGAAAATGTTCGCCCCATCCTCGCAGCCCGAGGCGCCGCGTGCGTTACTTCGTGGGAGCTGGAACCAGCTGCGCGGCCACGTGGAAGAGCGGAGCCGCGACGGCCGACATCGGCTCGACGATCGACTTCGCGATGTCGGCGTTGGCGCCCACGGCGTGATCGGCGGCGAACTTGGTCAGCAGCGCGACCACACCGGCTGCGGCCTGACGCAGCGACGCCTCCTGCGCGGCGAACTCCGGTGCGAGCGTGAGCACCCCGGCGATCGCGGCGTCGAGCACACCGATCGCGGTCGCGACGTCGAGCTTGGCGAGCACGGGCGCGAGCATGTCGGCGCGGCTCGTGTCGCCGGGCTTGGTGGAGCCGAAGCCTGCGGTCATGATGACCGCGCCGGGCACGGTGACGAGTGCGCGGGCCACATCCTCACGCGTGGTCAGCACCGGAATGGCCGGAGCGGCGGCAGTCGGGCTCGGGGAGATCGCGGAAATCATCATGCCGGCGACCCTACCAGCGTGGTACGACGAACTGATCAGCTCGCGCGCGCACGCGCACGTGCGAGAGCGCGCGACTGGAACGCGCGGCTGGCTCGTGCCGCTAGAAGGAGCCGCCCACGCGCGCCGAGTACGCCATGCCGCGCAGCTCCCGCACGTTGTGGCGCGCGATGCCGAGCATCGTGTCGATGCCGCCCACCGCGCGCTCGACGTGCATCGCGCCCTTGCCGAGGTCGCCCGCCAGTTGGGCGAGCGCCGATGCGGCGTCCTCGCTCAGGTTGATCGTGTGGTTCACGGTGCCGTACGCCTCGGCTCCGGTGAAGTGCGCGCCGTCGAGCAGCGCGACGGTCTTCGTCGCCGCCTCGCTCCCCTCGCCGAAGAGCTGCGCCGCACCCGCGTGGTCGCCGGCGCGAAACGCCGCCAGCCCCTCGCTCGCGAACGCGCGTGCCGTGGTGGTGCCCACCCCGGCCCGCACGACGGTTCGTTCGAGCACGCTCAATCCAGCTGCAACAGACATTCGGTGACCCCCCGGTCGGTTCCCCTACCGGTCTATCGAGTGGGGAGCTGCACCTGTCACACCAGCCAGGTGCAGACCAGCGCCGCCGCGGCCGGAGTGAACTGCAGCAGCGCCGCCCGCCAGAAGCGCCAACCCGACGCCGCGAGCACGATGCCGGCGATCGCCATGCAGCCCGTGCCCGCGCAGATGAGCGCCTTGCCGACGAGCTCGGTGTCGCCCGAGCTCGGCATCAGCACGAGGCCGATCGTCACCAGGAGCGCCAGCGCGAGGTTGTAGAACCCCTGGTTGAACGCCAGCAGGCGCATGCACGCCGCCTCGGCCTCGGTCGACACGCCGAACCGCCGGAACACGCGCGGCCGCATCCACAGCACGCTCTCGAGCACGAACGCCAGCACGTGCACCGCCACGGCGACCGACGCGAGCACGATCGCGATCCACTGCATCGCCGAGCCGTGGCCCTCCAGCATCAGGTGAGCGCCTCGGTGCCGAGCAGCTCGCGCAGCTCCGCGCGCAGCCCCGGTTCGATCTTGACCCGCCACTCCTCGCCGAGCTGCATCACCTGCTCGCCCTCGGGGGTCTGCACCCGGAAGGTCACGTCAGCCGTGCCCGGGTAGTTGCGCAGGATGCGCTGCAGCTGCGTCATCGTGTTCGGGTCCTGGAAGGTCTCGCTCGTCGCGCGCACCGTCACCGCGTGCAGCTCGGGCGCCTCGGCCAGCGTCGACACGGTCTCGGCCATCAGGTCGACGGAGCCGTCCTTCGCTTCCAGCCGCGCGTCGAGGATGATCACGCGTCGATCGCCCTGCAGCTTCTCGCGCACCTGCTCGAACACGGCTGGGAACACCACGACGCGGATCGTCTGCCCGTCGGTGCCCTCGAGCACGAAGAACGCCATCGGCTGGCCCTTCTTCGTGACGAGCGCGCGGTAGTCGGTGACGATGCCGCCGACCTTCACCTTGTGGCGCTTGTCGTTGCGCGCGCCGCCCTGGCCCCGCTCCTCCTTGGGCGCGACCCAGCCCTCCTCCTGGATCTTGCGGTTCATCTCCTCGCCGAGCGAGTTGACGTCGCCGATCGAATCCACGATGCGCGCCTCGATCGCGTCGCGCCACTGGTCGATGGGGTGGCCCGACATGTAGAGGCCCGTGGCTTCCTTCTCGAAGTCGAGCTTCTCCAGGAATTGCCATTCACCGCGGGGGATCGGCGGATATTCGACGCCGGCCACGCTGGGCTCATCGGCGTCGTCGCCCCCGTTGCCCATGAAGTCGCCGAACAGGTCGAACTGGCCCGAGGCAGCATCCGCGTGCGCCTTCGCACCGAGGCTCATCGCGCTCGGAATCGCTTCGAACTGGCCCATCCGCGGGTCGCCGGTGCAGTCGAACGCGCCCGACTTCACGAGCGCCTCCACCACGCGCTTGTTGGCGTGCTCCTTCGAGACGCGCGAGCAGAAGTCGTAGATCGAGTCGAACGGTCGCTCCGCGCGCGCCTTGATGATCTCGTCGATCGCCGCGTGCCCGACACCCTTCACGGCTGACAGTCCGAAGCGCACCGCGCCGTCGGGCATCACCCGGAAGTCGTGCACCGACTCGTTGACGTCCGGCGGCAGCACCTTGATGCCCATCTTCTGCGCCGAGGCGATGAAGTAGGGCACCTTGTCCTTCGTCGACATCACGGTCGAGATCAGGGCCGCCATGTACTCCGACGGATGGTGCGCCTTGAGCCAAGCGGTCTGGTAGGCGATGAGCCCGTAGCACGCCGCGTGGCTCTTGTTGAACGAGTAGTCGCCCGCCTTCTCGGCGTCCTCCCAGAGGCCCGCCGCGACCGACTTGGCCACGCCGTTGTTGGCGCAGCCGTCGAGGAACATCGGCTTGACCTTGTCGAGCACCGGCCGCAGCTTCTTGGCGATGCCCTTGCGCAGCTCGTCTGCCTGCCCCGGCGTGAAGTTCGCCAGCACACGCGCGATGATCATGTACTGCTCCTGGTAACACGTGATGCCATACGTGTCGGCCAGGATCGGTTCCAGGCGCGCGTCCTGGTAGACGATGCGCGAGGGGTCGCGCTTGTTCGCCGCGAAGGTCGGGATGTACTCCATCGGCCCCGGGCGATACAGCGCCACGAGCGCGATGATGTCTTCGAAGCGCGTCGGCTTCACCTGCCGCGCCGCCGCCTGCATGCCCTCCGACTCGAGCTGGAAGACGCCGGTCGTGTCACCGCGCGCGATCATCTCGAACGTTTTCGGGTCATCGAGCGGGATGCCCCCGATGTCGAGCTCGATGCCCTTGCTGTCCTTGACGAACTGCTTGACCTTCTTGAGCACGTCGAGGTTGCGCAGCCCGAGCACGTCCATCTTGAGCAGGCCGAGGTCTTCGACGTCTGCCTGCTCGTACTGCGTGATGATCTGGTCGCCGTGATCCCCAGCGCGCAGCGGCACGATCTCGGTGAGCGGGCGGTCGGAGATGACCACCGCCGCCGCGTGGATGCCCGAGTTGCGGATCATGCCCTCGAGCGGCATCGCCATGTCGACGACGGCCTTCACCGTCGGGTCGGCGTCGTACGCCTTCCTGAGGTCCATGCCCTCGCGCATGTTCTTCTCGAAGCTCTGCCCCGGTCCGTCGGGAATCAGCTTCGACACCATCTCGCCGATCGAGACGGGGTAGTCCATCACGCGCGCCGAATCCTTGATCGCCGCCTTCGGCTGCAGCTTGCCGAACGTCGCGATCTGCGCCACGCGGTCGGAGCCGTACTTCTGCGTCAGGTACTTGATGCAGGCTTCGCGACCCTCCTGCGCGACATCGGTGTCGATGTCAGGCATGGAGATGCGATCGGGGTTGAGGAATCGCTCGAACAGCAGGTCGTACTTCATCGGATC
>JAOPYW010000188.1 GCA_025964405.1 Thermoleophilia bacterium
ATGGGCGGCAAGGTGCTCGTGCCCAGCCAGCAGTTCGTGGGTACGCTCAACGCCGCACGGCTCGCAGCCGACGTGCTCGGCGTCAGCACGCTCATCGTGGCGCGCACCGATGCGCTCGGAGCGAACCTGCTGACCAGCGACGTCGACGCGCGCGACGTGCCCTTCACGACGGGCGAGCGCACGACCGAGGGCTTCTTCCGGGTCAGGGAGAGCCTCGAGCAGGCGATCTCACGTGGCCTCGCCTACGCGCCGTACGCCGACGTCGTGTGGTGCGAGACGAGCACGCCCGACCTCGAGGAGGCTCGCCAGTTCGCTGCGGCCATCCACGCGGAGTTCCCGGGCAAGCTGCTCGCCTACAACTGCTCCCCCAGCTTCAACTGGCGCAAGAACCTCGACGACGCCACCATCGCGACGTTCCAGCAGGACCTCGCGGCGATGGGGTACCGGTTCCAGTTCGTCACGCTCGCCGGCTTCCACTCGGTGAACGCCGGCATGTTCGAGCTGGCCCGGGGCTACGCCGAGAACGGCATGACGGCCTACGTCGAGCTCCAGGAGAAGGAGTTTGGCATGGAGAGCCAGGGCTACACCGCGACGCGTCACCAGCGTGAGGTGGGAGCCGGCTTCTTCGACCGCATCTCGACGGCGGTCACCGGCGGCACCTCTTCGACGCTCGCGCTCGAGGGCTCGACCGAGGAGCAGCAGTTCGAGGACGTGGAGAAGGCCAACGCCTGATCGATGCCGCACCACCACGGAGCGGCACGAGGGGCCCCGATCGCAGGTGCGATCGGGGCCCCTCGTCGATTCCGGATGTCAGCCGACGGGCGTGGTCAGGCAGCGTTCGAGCGGATCACGAAGAACTTCGACGCGTCCTGGGCGTGACCGGCCTTGTCGCGCAGCTGGATGAAGAGGCCGTTCGAGCCGCCGTGCAGCGTGTATGCGAACGACGGTGAGAACGGCTTCCACGCGCCCCAGTTGCCGCTCTCGTCGGCGAGGCGCATCTCGCCCACGCCCGACACGTCGTCGGTCGCCGTGATCTTGAGCGTGACCAGCTTCCCGTCGACGATGTAGGGGTCGGCCGGCAGGCCCGAGGACGCCGGATTGGTCGCCTCCGGTACCTTGAGCGACACGAGCACCGGAGCATCCTTGTCAGCGCCCGCAGCGGGCACCGGGGCCGCGGTGGAGCGGATGACGAAGAAGGTCGAGGCTGCCTGCTCGTGCCCGACCTTGTCTCGGAGTTGCACGAACAGGCCGTTCGAGCCGTCGTGGATGGTGTACGGGTAGGTCGTGCTGAACGCCTGCCACGCGCCCCAGGCGCCGCTCTCGGTGGCCAGGCGCATCTCGCCCACGCCCGACACGTCGTCGGTCGCGGTGAACTGGAGCGTGACCTTGGTGCCGGGTACGAGGTACGGGTCGGCGGGAAGGCCCGACGACGCGGGGTTGGTCGCCTCGGGCACCTTGAGCGAGACGAGCACCGGCGGCAGCTTGTCGTTGCCCGGGTCGACCGCGGGCGCCGAGGAGCGGATGACGAAGTACTTCGACGTCTCCTGGGCACGACCGGCCTTGTCACGCAGCTGGATGAAGAGGCCGTTGGGGCCGTCGTGGAGCGTGTAGGGCATGGTCGGGCTGTAGGCCTGCCACGGCTTCCAGGTGCCGTTCTCATCGGCGAAGCGCACCTCACCGACGCCCGACACGTCGTCGGTCGCCGCGATCTTGAGCGTGACCTGCTTCGTGTTGACGATGAAGGGATCCGCCGGCAGCCCTGACGAGGCCTGGTTCGTCGCCTCCGTCACCTTGAACGACACGAAGACGGGCGGCAGCAGGTCGGTCGGTGCCGGTCCCGTGAGGGGCGGCACCGGACCGGGTGCGCCGGCGCGGTCGACGAGGTAGCGGTTGCTGCCGGTCGCGTAGACGTTGCCGGCGCGGTCGACGGCGATGCCGTGGGTGAGCAGCGGCACGGCGGCGGTCCAGACGAGCTTGCCGGCCGGCGTGAACTTCTTCACCTGGCGGCACGACACGTTGGCGACGTAGACGAAGCCCCACGGATCGAGTGCGATGTCGTACGGCGCCGAGAAACCGTCGGCGGAGCCGCACGCGTCGTCCTTCTTGCCGAAGACGTCGAGCGCCGCCGGGTCGGCCGACTGTCCGTAGTTGCCGTCGGCCTGTCGGTCGTAGCGCTGCACGCGACTCGCCACGTGCTCGACCTCCCACACCGTCGCACCGTCGCGGCTGACCGCGATGCCCATGTTGACGTCCATCTCGCCGTGCTTGCTGCCGTTGAAGCGCGCGACGACGTCTCCGGCGGGGTCGTACTTCACGATCACCGACGGGGTCAGCGTCGGGAACTGCTTCACCTCGTAGGCGTTGTACTGCACGCACCAGCCGCCATTGGAGAAGTAGACGTTGCCGTAGTCGTCGGAAGCGATGTACCGGCCACACGGGGTCCAGTCGCGTCCGCCGATGTTGAACGGCTTCGCCTTCCAGGTGGCGTCGAGGGCGTAGGCCCAGGTGCCCGCCGCGCCGGTGCGCTTGAAACGTACGAGCTCGGGGAGGCCGCCGACCGCTTCGACTCCGATCTTGCGGGTCGCGAGCACGTTGGCGTCACGGGTCACGTAGAGGTACGTGAAGTCGGGGCTCGGGGCGACGTCGTAGTACCGGAAGCCTGCAGGCATCGCGATGCGCTGCGGCGCGGTGGCACCTGCCTTGAAGGCGATGAGGCTCGACTTGCAGGCGACGACCGTCGTGCCGTCGGGTCCCGACTGGCCGGAGCCGTTGGCGATCTCCGCCGGCACGGCGCTCGCGGTGCCGGCGCCGTTGACGCGCCAGTCCTCCACCGGGCACGCGGCGATCGTGCGTGAGTCGACCGGCGACTTCGGTTCGGTGATGGCCGGAATCGCGCCGGGCACCTTCGTCGAGCGCTTGAGCACCTCGCCGACCTGCTCGATGACATACACGTCGCCCGTGATCGTCACCGCGATGCGGTGCGACTTCGCCGTCGCGCCGAGGTTGCGCGTCGTGCCGAGCTGGCGCAGGTAGACGAACTTGTTGCTGTCTGCGGTCTCCTTGCCGGCAGCGTCGACCTTCGCCGGCGCGAACTTCTGCACGCGGTCGCACGACGTGTCCATCACGTAGAGGAAGCCCCATGCGTCGACGGCGCCGTCGGTCGGCGCCGCGAAGTTGCCGCCGCCCTTGGCGCAGGTCTTGCTGTCGTCGCCGCCCCAGCCGCGCACGTAGTGGTAGCTGACCGCATCGGCGTTGAGGTCGAACCGCTGCACGCGACCGCCCGTCTTCTCGATCGTGTAGACCGTGCGCCCGTCGCGGCTCGGCGCCACCGCGGCGATGAGGTTGAACTTGCCGGGCTCGGCCGTGTTCGTGTAGTCGCCGATCGGTGCCGTCGCGAGCGTGCCGTCGGGCTTGTACTTGAGCAGGAACTGGATGGCGGCCGGGGCCACGTAGAGGTTGCCGAACGCGTCGGTGGCGACCGCGCCGGTCGTCGGCGTCGTCGCCTTGCCCGAGAGCGGGAACGACTCGAGCACCCACGTCGTGCTCAGCTTGTACGTGCCGTCGGCCTGGCGGTCGAGGCGCTTCAGGTTGCTCGTGTAGAGGTACTCGCCGTGGGGCGACGGGGCGAGGTCGCCGTAGTACGCCGGGAGCTTGGCGAACGTCGGCGCGCCGCCGTTCTTGACCACCAGCATGCCCGAGGTGCCGGCCGTGTTGATGCACGGGACGTACAGCGTGCCGTCGGCGTCGTAGTTGCCGCTCGCGTTGTTCGTGCTCAGCTTGCAGGTGTCGAACTTGACGTTCGTGTAGCCCTCGCTCGGATCGTTCACGAGCGTCGCACCGCCGATCGCCGACGCCACGAGGGCGATCGCGATCAGCACGATGAATTGGCGGGAAGCGAGCACTGAGGGCAGACGGCGAGTACGCATAGGTAGTGCCTCTCTCGGCACGGAGGGTCGGATCCTCAAATGGGACCCGTCGTGCGACGCCGCAGATCGCGTGTGGGTGTACGATTGCAGGGATGTCACGCCTCCCCGCCCGCATCGCCCGACTCGGTCGAGTCGAGTACGTCGCGACAGCGACGCTCCAGCGCTCGCTGCGCGCAGCGCGTGAGGCGAACGCGATGCCCGACACGCTCCTCATGCTCGAGCACGACCCCGTGATCACCTGTGGTCGCGTGACCGAGGCCCACGAGATCGCGTTCGCGCGCACCACCGACATCCCGCTCGTGCCCGTCGAACGCGGGGGCAAGGCCACCTACCACGGCCCACGCCAGGTCGTCGCGTACCCGATCATGTCGCTCACCCTCGTCGACGGCGACGTGAAGCTGCTCGTGCACCGCATCGAGCAGGCCGTCATCGACGCGCTCGACACGCACGGCATCGCGAGTGCCCGCCGCCCCGACTATCCCGGCGTGTGGGTCGACCTCGACACGGCGCGCCCGCGCAAGATCGCATCGCTCGGCCTGCGCCTCACCGGCGGCGTCACCTTCCACGGTGTCGCGGTCAACGTGGCCAACGACCTCACGCCCTTCGGGTGGTTCACCCCCTGTGGCATCCCCGACGCCGAGATGACGAGCGTCGCGCGCGAACTCGGCGCCGAGACCCTCGACGACGCAGCCACCGAGCGCCTCGTCGCGAGCTTCGCCACGGCGCTCGAGACCAACCTCCTGCGCGAGTTCGGCCTCGATGCCACCCCGATCGATGCTGGGGAGCTGGCCGCACTGGCGGAACGCTTCCCGCTCGAGGAGCCGGCCCTGACCCTTCCCGGCGAGCCGCGCACGCGCAACTCGCACCGCATCGAGATCGCCGCATCGGAGCGCGCATGATCGACGAGACGACCACCGACGTCACCGAGGGCGATCCGCTCGACGTCGACATCGAGCAGGAGCGCGCACCGAAGACCGAGGGTGCACGGGCGGTGCAGCTGCTCGAGCGCATGCAGCTCGATCCCGTCACACAGGAGCTGCGGCCCCGCAGCCACGCACAGTCGCTGGCGATCAACCACGTCACCGGTTCCGCCGCCGTGGCGGGCGAACAGCTCGCGGCCGGAGTGGTCGCGCTCGAGGATGCCGAAGGCTCCCCCGTCGATCGTGGCAAGTTGAGCCGTGCGCAGAAGCAGGCGATCTCGAAGGCCTCGCTCGCACAGCCGAAGCCCCCGTGGCTCAAGATCAAGCTGCCGGGCGGCGGGCGCTTCGCCGAGACCGCGGCCGTGGTGCGCGAGCACAACCTCACGACGATCTGCGAGGAGGGGCACTGCCCGAACATGGGCGAGTGCTGGGGCAAGGGCACCGCGACCTTCCAGATCCTCGGTGACACGTGCACGCGTGCGTGTCGCTACTGCAACGTCAAGACCGGCATCCCGGGCACCGAGCCCGACCCGCTCGAGCCGGGCAAGCTCGCGAACGCGGTGCAGAAGATGGGCATCCGCCACGCGGTGGTGACGAGCGTCGATCGCGACGAGCTGCCCGATCGCGGCGCCACGCAGTTCGCGCGCACGATCCACGCCATCCGGCGTCGGAGCCCGGGCACCAGCATCGAGGTGCTCGTGCCCGACTTCATGGGCCTCGAGGAGGAGGGACTGCGCATCGTCATGGATGCGCGCCCCGACGTCTACGCCCACAACACCGAGACCGTGCCGCGCCTGTATCGCCGCATCCGCCCGAAGGGGAGCTACGAGCGCGCGATGTGGTGCCTGCAGCGCGCCAAGGAGATGTCACGCGAACTCGAGTTCGCCGAGCCGGTGCTCACCAAGACCGGCCTCATCGCCGGCATGGGCGAGACGATCGCCGAGCTCAAGGAGGTGCTCGTCGACCTGCGTGCGCGCGGCGTCGACGTCGTCACGATCGGCCAGTACCTGCGCCCGAGCGAACGCCACCTGCCGGTCGACCGCTACGTGACACCCGAGGAGTTCGACGACCTCGCCGAGTACGGCATGTCACTCGGCTTCGGCAGTGTCTTCGCCGGCCCGCTCGTGCGCTCGTCCTACAAGGCCGAGGAGCAGCGGCGCGCCGCGCAGGATCCGACCCTCGGCAAGATGCTGAGCGAGCCGCCGCGCGTGGCGGCCGAGGACCTCGCCACGATCGGCGCGGTGCCGGAGTGGAAGTCCGAGGCCCCGGCTCCGGTCGCGGGAGACTGAGCGGTGCAGGTCCGGTCGACCCGCACCCTCGTGATCGGTAGCGGGCTCGCGGGCCTCTACGCGGCGCTGCGCGCGGCCGAGACCGGTCCCGTCGTCATCGTCAGTCGCGGATCCCTGCGCGAGAGCGCCTCGTTCTGGGCCCAGGGCGGCGTGGCCGCGGCCGTGTCGCGTGGCGACACCGCCGTGCTGCACGAGGCCGACACCTTGCGCGTCGGGCGCGGCCTGTGTCGCGTGTCAGCCGTGGAGCTGTTGACGGAGGAGGCTCCGCGCCACCTGCGCCGCCTCCGCGAACTGGGGGTCGACTTCGACCGACACGGCGAGGAGCTCGAACTGGCGCTCGAGGCCGGCCATTCGCGGCGCCGCATCGCGCACGCGGGCGGCGGCGGCACGGGCCGCGTCATCATGGAGGCCGTCACGGCGCGCGTGCTCGAACACGCGAACATCGAGATCTGTGACGGCACGCCGGCGTGGGGGCTCGTGGCCGACGGGGCGCAGTGCTTCGGCGTGCACCTGCCCGACGGCGTCATCCTCGCGCGCCAGACCATCCTGGCCACGGGCGGCGCGGCGAGCCTGTTCGCGCGTTCGACGAACCCGCCCGGATCGCGCGGCCAGGGCCTCGCGATGGCGTGGCGGGCCGGCGCGATGCTGGCCGACATGGAGTTCCAGCAGTTCCACCCCACCGCGCTCGCGCTGCCGGGCCAGGGCGATTGTTTCCTCATCTCGGAGGCCGTGCGCGGTGAGGGCGCCTGGCTGCTCGACTCGGGCGGGGTGCGCTTCATGCCCGACGAGCATCCCGAGGCCGAGCTCGCGCCGCGCGACGAGCTGACCCGCGCGATCACCGAGCGCATCCGCACGACGGGGCACCACTGCGTGTACCTGTCGCTCGCGCACCTCGACCCGGCCGAGATGCACGCGCGCTTCTCCACGGTGTCGAACCGCCTCGCCGAGCTCGGCTTCGACTTCGCGCGTGACCGCATCCCGGTGGCGCCGGCGGCGCACTTCACGATGGGGGGCGTGCTCACCACGCTCAATGGTTCGAGCTCGTTGCCCGGCCTGCTCGCCGTCGGCGAGGTTGCGTGCACGGGCGTGCACGGCGCGAACCGCCTCGCCTCCAACTCGCTGCTCGAATGCCTCGTGTTCGCCGACCGTGCCGGGTTCGTGGCGGGGGAGCAGCCCGCGTCTGCGCTGCCGGTCGAGGAGGTCGGTGCCGAGGTACTCGCCGCGCGCCCGCCTATGCCGGCGCGTCCCGCGACCCTGCCCGACCTGCAGGCCACGCGCGAGCTCATGTGGGAGCGCGCCGGCATCATCCGCGACGCTGCCTCGCTCGAGACGATCACCACCCTGGCGCCCGAGGCGCTCGTGTCCCGTGCAGCCGCCGTCTCGACACCCGCCGACGTGCTCGTCGCGATGCTCGTGGCCCGCGCCGCCCTCGAGCGGGAGGAGAGCCGCGGCGGCCACTTCCGCAGCGACTTCCCGGCTGAACGGCCCGAGTGGCAGCAGCACGTCATCCAGCAGATCGGCGAGGCGCCGATCGTCGGGTCGCTCGAGGATGCACTCGCGCGGCGGGCCACGCAGCCCGCGGCCGCGCGGTGAGCGCTGCCGTCACCCCGACCGCGGCGGAACGAGCCGCGGGCCACGAGCTGCTCGAGCGGGCGTACCGCGAGGACCTCGGCCCCGATGGGCTCGACCTGACGGCGGTGGCGCTCGTCGACACCGACTTCGCCGGCGCCTTCGTCGCGCGCCAGGACGGCGTGGTCTGCGGCATCGAGCTCGTGGTCGAGGCACTGCGGCTCCGGGGCGTGACCGAGGTCGCCGCACAGGTGGCGGATGGCGCGCGCGTCGCGATGGGCGCACCGCTCCTCACCGTCGCGGGTGATGCCGCTGCCGTGCTCGCCGCCGAGCGCACCGCGCTCAACGTGCTGCAACGCCTCTCGGGCACCGCGACCCGCACCCGCGCCTTCGTCGACGCCGTGGCGGGCACGCGGGCGCACATCCTCGACACGCGCAAGACCATGCCGGGCATGCGCGCACTGCAGCGGTGGGCCGTGCGCTGCGGAGGCGGGCACAACCACCGGTTCGGCCTGTTCGACGAAGCCATGCTCAAGGACAACCACATCGCCGCCGCGGGAGGTATTGCCGCGGCCGTGGCGCGCATCCGTGCGACGCACCCGGGCGTGCGCGTGCACGTCGAGGCCGACACGCTCGACCAGGTAACCGCCGCAGTCGACGCGGGAGCCGACGTCGTGCTGCTCGACAACATGACGAACACGCAGCTCGTCGAGGCGGTGGGCATCGTGGCGGGGCGCGCCCTCACGGAGGCCAGCGGTGGGGTGCGACTTGATACCGTGCACGGCATCGCTGCCACCGGCGTCGATCGCATCTCCGTCGGCGAGCTGACACACTCAGCGCCGGCGTTCGATGCGGCGCTCGACGCCGACACGCGATTCATGCCACGACCCGCCGGGTAGTCCGTCGGGATACTTCACCCGACGACAAGGACACCCCCGTGATCAAGCGGACCCTCACAGCACTTTCCCTCCTCACCGTGACCGCGTTCGTCGTGGCGGGCTGCGGCGGAGGCGGCGGCAAGGACATCTCCACCGTGAAGTCGTGCCTCAAGAAGGCGAAGTTCACGACCGAGAGCGCGACCAAGAAGGACAAGGACGTCGAGGAAGGCGTCTCCGGCATGCTCGCCAACACGAGCAAGCCCGACGAGCTCGCGATCGCGCTCGCGGCCACCGTCAAGGAGACCAAGGACGTCAAGAAGTTCCAGAAGCAGGTCGACGACCTCACCGACCAGCTGAAGAAGCAGGACAAGGACAAGTACCAGTTCAAGAACGGCGTCGACGGCAAGTACGTCTGGGTCGTCGCTGGCGTGAAGAAGTCGAAGGCGTTCGACAAGGGCCTCGACTGCGTGCAGCCCTGATCGATCGAAGCGTTGCATGCGAAGGGGGAGCGACCGGCCGGTCGCTCCCCCTTCGTCGTTGTCGTGGGTGCTGCGCGGGCGGCTAGAAGAAGAGCTTCGTGCTGCCGTCGACGAGCATCCGCAGTCGCAGGTCGAGCACGCCGGCGACGGCGGCCCGTGTGCCTTCGAACTTGAGCTGCACGACGTCGGTGCCGTGCGCGGCGTAGGCGCCCACGGCCCGCACGAAGAAACGCTCGCCCTGCTGGAAGATGCCGGCCGCGCCCTTCGGCGTGCCGCGCGTGAGCATGTAGGCCGCGCGCCGCGCGTTGGCGAGCGAATCGTAGCCCTTCACGCGGCCGAGGCCGGTGTTGAGGTCGGTGACCTGGGCGGGTTCGCCGACGCTGCCCGGCACGTCGTGCACGAGGGCGATGACCGACGTGCTCGCGGGGTTGCGGGGCTGGAAGTGATCGGGCCGGGCCTGCGGCACGGGCCGCGGCGAGAGGCCTGCGTAGGGTTCGATGACCATGGTTCGACGTCCTTGTCGGGTGCTGCGTTCGGTCGCCGAGGCGACGGGAGCGGCAAGACTCTACAATCCCGGCATGGTTGCCCACGTCACTTCCCCCTCCGCGCCCGACGCGAGCCTGCAGATCCCGCGTGATCCGAGCGCGAAGGACCCTGCTCGGCAGGCCGAGCTGATCGCCTCGATCAACCGCCTGCGCGAGGAGACCAACGCGGTCATCCTGGCCCACAACTACCAGTATCCCGAGATCCAGGACATCGCCGACTACGTCGGTGACTCGCTCGGGCTCTCGCAGTACGCCGCCACCACCGACGCCGACGTGATCGCGTTCTGCGGCGTGCACTTCATGGCCGAGACCGCGAAGATCCTCAATCCGTCGAAGACGGTGCTGCTCCCCGACCTGGCCGCCGGCTGCAGCCTGGCCGACACGATCACGGCTGCGCAGCTGCGCGACTGGAAGGCACAGTTCCCCGGAGCCGTCGTCGTGAGCTACGTGAACACGACCGCCGACGTGAAGGCCGAGAGCGACTACTGCTGCACGAGCGGCAACGCGCAGGCGATCATCGAGGCCATTCCCGAGGATCGCACGATCCTGTTCTGCCCCGACATGTTCCTCGGCACGTACCTCGAGAGCGTCACGGGTCGCAAGATGCAGGTGTGGCTCGGTGAGTGCCACGTGCACGCGGGCATCCGCCCCGCCGACGTCAACGAGCGACTCGCCGCGAACCCGAAGGCGGAGCTGCTCGTGCACCCGGAGTGCGGCTGCGCGTCGAGCTGCATGTATCGCGTGTCGACGGGCGAGATCCCGGCGGAGCGCGTGCAGGTGCTCGGCACGGAGGCGATGCTGCGTCGCATCGAGAGCAGCGAGGCCGACGAGTTCATCGTCGCGACCGAGAGCGGCATCATCCACCGCATGCAGCAGTCGGCCCCCGAGGCTGTCTTCCGCACGGTGAGCGAACGCGCCATCTGCCGGTACATGAAGGAGATCACGCTCGAGAACCTCGAGGCTGCCCTGCGCCTTCGCCAGCACGTCATCGAGGTCGACGCCGACGTGGCCCGCCGGGCCGAGCTCGCCATCCGGCGCATGATCGAGATCGTCTGATCAGTTGACCGGTCGTGCACCAGGTGCGCAGATTCGTTAGCGTGCCCGAAGGGATTCGAGCCGCGAAGGTTCGGGAAGGCGACGAACTGTATTCCGAGTCATGTCGGCGCACAGTTGCGTCGATACCCTCGTCTGGTGTCCAAGTGTCTAGGGGAGTTTGCATGTTGCAGGGGAATTCACGCGTACGCGCCACAGGTCGTGCGCTGAGCGCACTGGCGGTGCTCGCCGTCTCGCTGGTCGGCGCACCGGCCGCATCGGCCGCGTCGCAGACGCTGTTCCAGACCGAGCGCTTCACGCCGGCGGGCCCGCAGCTCAGCCGCGCTCCCCAGCTCACGAACGCCCCCGAGGACGTCTACGCCATCGCCGGCGAGACCGAGGGCTTCCAGTTCGCGTTCAGCAACGAGAGCGGCGCGACGCTGGCCCTCGACGCGCGCATCACCGGCCTCCCGGCCGGCGTGACCGCCCACTTCTACCGTGTCGCGACCGTGAACCTGCCCGACGGCTCGTCGCGCTTCGGCACCGGCGGCGGCACGTACGCCGATCCGCTCCCGCCGCTCCGCGCCAACGTCCGCGACGGTGCGCTCAGCGTCGCCAACGGCACCTGGGGTGGCGTGCTCGTCTCCTTCACGGTCGCCGGCGCCGCACCCATTGCAGATGCCACGGGTACGCTCGAGCTGTTCAGCGGC
>JAOPYW010000193.1 GCA_025964405.1 Thermoleophilia bacterium
TCGTCGGGGATGTCCTCGACCTCGGGGAGACCGAGCTCCTGCCCCTGGTAGACGTACGCACCCCCGGGCAGCGCGAGCATGAGCAGCGCCGCGGCACGGGCACGACGGGTGCCGACCTCGAGGTCGAGCGGCTGGTCGGCGAAGTGGCGCAGGCCCCACCCGGGCCGGTCGTGCTGCTCGCGCGCGAAGCGTGACGTCACGCGGGCCACGTCGTGGTTCTCGAGCACCCACGTCGCCGGTGCGCCGGCCTCGCTCGCCGATGCCAGCGTCGCGTCGATCACGCGCCGCAGCCACTCGGGCCGCCACGGCGCGGTCAGGTAGTCGAAGTTGAACGCCGTGTGCAGTTCGTCGGGGCGGAGGTAGCGCACCATGCGCTCCGGGCTGTCGACCCAGGCCTCGGCGACGAACGCGCGCGGCGGACTGAACTCGTCGGCCACCGCGCGCCACTCGCGGTAGATCTCGTGCACCTCGTCGCGATCCCAGTGCGGGTGCGAGCCCGGGGCCGCGGTCGAGCCCTCGAGCAGGTGGCCGTGCTGGTCGCCGAGGTCCGGCAGGTCGGGGTGCTTCGCGAGGCCGTGCGCTACGTCGATGCGGAACCCGTCGACGCCGCGCTCGAACCAGAACCGCAGCACGTCGAGGAACTCGTCACGCACGTCGCGGCTCGTCCAGTCGAGGTCGGGCTGCTGCGGCGCGAACAGGTGGAGGTACCACTGCCCCGGGGTGCCGTCGGCCTCGGTGACGCGCGACCAGCCCGGTCCGCCGAAGACGCTCTGCCAGTCGTTCGGCGGCTCGCTGCCGTCAGCTCCCCGACCGTCACGGAAGAGGTAGCGGCCGCGTTCGGGGGAGCCGGGTGCGGCAGCGAGGGCGGCCCGGAACCACGCGTGCTGGTCGCTCGTGTGGTTGGGCACGATGTCGAGCACGACGCGGAGCCCGAGCTCGTGTGCCTCGTCGATCAACGCACCGGCCTCGTCGAGCGTGCCGAACAGGGGCTCGATGCCGCGGTAGTCGGCGACGTCGTAGCCGGCGTCGGCCATGGGGGAGGGGTACCACGGGTTGATCCAGAGCGCGTCGACGCCGAGCCCGGCGAGGTAGGGGAGGCGTTCGCGGATGCCGGCGATGTCGCCGACACCGTCGCCGTCACCATCGCGGAAGCTGCGGAGGTACACCTGGTAGGTGACGGCGGAGCGCCACCAGTCGTTCGCGGAAGTCATCGGCGGAGCTTACCGATCACGGATGCGGCCACGTTGGTGAGCTTGTCGTAGGAGCTGCAACAAGCGCGGCGCCCCCACCCGATCTACTGGCATGGGACGGGATCGAGACCTGGGGAGGGTTCGACGGATGCAGCGTGCATTCGTGGTCCTCGGCGTGCTCGTGCTCAGCTCCTTCGTCGCCGCGGGCTGCGGTGGCAGCGCCGATTCCGCGAACGGCGCCGTCGAGATCGGCTTCATGACCTTCGGCGACCCGACCGGTGCGAGCGCCAAGATGTACCGCGAGTGCGAACGCGAATCGGGCAACGCCTACAAGATCGTGCCGACCACGATGGGTCCGACGGTCGACGCCGCGCGGGAGCAGCTGACCCGCCGCCTCGGCGCGGGCGACAGCTCCATCGACCTCATCAACCTCGACGTGATCTGGACGTCGGAGTTCGCCGACGCCGGCTGGATCCGCGACATCACCGCGGAGATCGAGCCGATCAAGTCGCAGTTCTGGGCGCCCTCGCTCGGCTCGGCGACCCGCAAGGGCAAGATCTACGCGGTGCCGGTCAACACCAACGCCGCGCTGCTGTACTACCGCACCGACCTCGTGAAGACCCCGCCGAAGACGTGGGAGGAGCTCGTCACGAGCGTCAAGAAGGTGCAGCAGCAGCACCCCGAGATGACCGGCTTCGTCTTCCAGGGCGCGCCGTCGGAGAGCGGCACGGTGGATGCCCTCGAGTTCCTCGGAGGCCACGGCGTGAGCGTGCTCGACGAGACCGGCAAGAAGTCGCTCATCGACAAGGGCGACGACGCGGAGCAGACCTTCACCTTCCTCCGCAAGCTCGTGACCGACGGCATCTCGCCCAAGGTCGTGACGACGTTCACGGAGGAGGAGACCCGTGCGGCCTTCCAGAACGGTTCGTCGGTCTACATGCGCAACTGGCCGTACGCCAAGGGACTCATGGAGACCGACAAGACCTCGAAGGTGAAGGGCAAGTTCGCGCTCGCGCCGCTGCCCGGGTTCGAGGGCTACCAGCCGGCCGAGATCCTCGGCGGACAGAACTTCGGCATCTCCAACACGACCGACAACCCGAAGGAAGCGTGGGAGGCACTCAAGTGCCTGACGAGCGCGAAGATGCAGGGCATCAAGGCCGTGGAGAAGGGCGAGCTGCCTGCGATCGAGGCGTCGTACGACGACCCCGGCCTGATCGCGAAGATCGACTACCTGCCCATCTCGAAGGCTGCGATCGCCAAGGGCGTCAACCGCCCGTCGACGCCTTACTACGGTGACGTGACGAGCGCGATCTACCACGGTTACAACGACGTGCTCGCCGGTCGGGCGACGCCGAAGGAAGCAGTCAAGCGCATGGACGAGCGGATCCAGGCCGCCATCGACGGCAAGGCGGAGATCTGATGCGCACGAACTTCCTCGACAGGCTCGACGAACGGCGCCTCGGGCTCCTCTTCGTGATCCCCGCACTGGTGCTGATGGCGATCGTCGCCGCGTACCCCGTGCTCAAGGCGATCTGGCTGAGCCTGCACCGCTACAACGTCAAGGT
>JAOPYW010000211.1 GCA_025964405.1 Thermoleophilia bacterium
CTGGGAGGCATCGGTGAGATCGGCAAGAACATCACCGCCATCGAGTGCGGTGACGACATCATCGTCATCGACTGCGGCCTGACCTTCCCCCGTGAGGAGGGCCAGTTCGGTGTCGACATCGTGCTGCCCGACTTCACGTACCTCGCGCAGAACATCAAGAAGATTCGCGCACTCGTGCTCACGCATGCGCACGAGGACCACATCGGCGCGGTGCCCTTCCTGCTCCGCGAGATGAAGATCCCGCAGGTGATCGGCACCAAGTTCACGCTCGCGCTCGTGAAGAGCAAGGTCGACGAGTACGGCCTGCTCAACGCGACCGACTGGGTCGAGGCCGTGCCGGAGGACGATCCCGTCACGGTCGCCGGTTTCGAGCTCGAGTTCGTGCGCGTCGCACACTCCGTGCCCGACTGCATGGCGGTCGCCGTGCACACGCCGCACGGCACGATCTTCCACACGGGCGACATCAAGCTCGACTCGTCACCGGTCGACGGCATCCCGACCGACCTCGGCCACATCGCCGAGATCGGCTCCGACGGCGTCGCGCTCTACCTCGCCGACTCGACGCAGGCCGACGTGCCCGGGCACACCCGCTCGGAGACCACGCTCGCCGGGCCGCTGCGCGACCTCGTGGGCCGCGCCCCGGGTCGCGTGCTCGTCAGCTGCTTCTCCTCGCACATCCATCGCGTGCAGCAGTTCGTCGACATCGCCCGCGAGCAGGGTCGCTCGATCTGCCTGCTGGGCCGGTCGCTCACCCGCAACGCGAACATCGCGAAGAGCCTCGGCTACCTCAAGGCCGACGGCGTGCAGTTCCTCAAGCCGCACCAGGTCAATGACATGAAGGCCAGCCAGGTGCTCATCATCTGCACCGGCAGCCAGGGTGAGCCGCTCGCCGCGCTCAGCCGCATCGCCGCCGGTGTGCATCCGGTCATCCGCCCCGACAGCGAAGACTTCGTGATCTTCTCGTCGCGCACCATCCCGGGCAACGACGTGCGGGTGCACCGCATCCAGAACCAGCTCGCCCACATCGGCGCGCACGTGTTCTCGTCCGACAACGCCACCGTGCACGTCTCGGGTCACGGCTCGAGCGCCGAGCTCCTCACCCTGCTGCAGCTCGTGCGGCCCACCTCCTTCATGCCGGTGCACGGCGAGTGGCGCCACCTGCGCGCGCACGCCGAGCTCGGCATGTCGGTCGGCATCGCGCCCGAGAGCATCATCATCGGGGCCAACGGCGCCGTCATCGAACTCAAGGACGGCGTCGCCTCGTTGAGCGACGAGACCGTGACCGTCGGTGAGCAGCGGGTCGACCGTGGCTCCAACGACGAGATCCTCGACGACGTGCTCGAGGAGCGCCAGCTCGCCTCGGGCGACGGCGTGCTCGTGGTCGTCGCGCACGAGCAGAGCGGCACGCTCGAGCTCATCGCCCGCGGCTTCGTGGAGGACGAGGAGGGCATGCTCGACGACGCCCGCCAGGCGGTCGAGGATTCACTCGACGGCGCCGACATGAACATCACCGACCAGCAGCTCGCGCAGCTCCTGCAGAGCACGGTCGAGGGTGTCATCAAGGATCGCTCGCGCCGCACCCCGCTCGTCGTACCGGTCGTGCTCGGCGACTGATCAGGGGGAGCGCTACGCCGCGGCTGCGACGGGTGCTTCCGGCGTGACGGCTGCTGCCCCGGCGACGGCGTCCTTCACGGGCGCTGCCAGCTGGTCGGGCGTGTACTGCGCCGCGTAGACCTCGTTGCCCTTCGCCGTACGCTGGTGCACCTCGATGCCCAGCTTGTTCGCGTGGTAGCGGATGCGTCGCAGGGCGCGGTCGGCGATCGATCCCGGCTGCGTGCCCGGAGCCCGCATCATGCGGATCTCGGCGACATCGGAGTTGTCGACCGTGCGCACGGCGGCCTCCATCATGTCGACCGGATGCGTGAACCTGCTGCTCGCGAGGTGCTGCTTGAACAGGTCGATGGCTTCCCGTCGGGGGAGCTCGAGTGCCGACTTGAGTCGATCGTGATCCCAGCTTTCGAAGTGCGACACCACGCGTTCCGTCGTGACGTCGGCGAGGTTCTCGGCCGCGCCGGGCTTGGTGGCCACGCCGTCGAGGTTGTAGCTGTCGCCCGGCTGCACGGTCGCGCGGGCCCAGGCCTCAGGCTTGAGGATGAGGCTGATCGGCCCGTAGTACTGCAGTCCCATGTTCGCCCGCGAGGTCTTCGCGGCATCCGCACGCTCCGGGTCCGAGAGGAGCGACGCCCCCGCGATCGCATCGCTGAACTGCACCGATCCGTAGACGGAGTGCCCGGCGTCGTCGCCCACGCCGTAGGTGCCGTACTTCTGCTCGATCGAGCGACGGCGATCGATGTCGGGCAGTGCCTGCCCCGCATCGAACATGGTCAGGAACGGTCGGTCTGACTTGAGCTGGGCCTCGGCCTTGTCGAGGCGGCGGTTCACGTAGATCGCGGGCGTGGGGAGTTCCTTGATGGCGGCGTGGATGAGCGACTGCGCGCGCTTGGCGTCGGTCTTCGAGAGCGTGCCGAAGTTCGGGGTCCACGCCGAATACGCATCCTTCGCCGCGATGACGTCGGCCGGGCGCCGACCCTCGACCATCGTCGGCGTGTGCACGAAGTCGCGCGCCGGGACGGCGGCGGGTGCGGGCTGCGGGGCGGCTGGACGAATGTTGAGCTCCATGCCGGTCTGTCGCCGTACGATCAGCTCGTGGCAAGCGTGCTCGGCCGAGGCGGCCGTCGACGACCACGCCCGTGGCCCAGCGGGGTCAGCCCCGCGTCAGCGCGCCCGCGACGTCCCGCAGTGCGTCGGCGGTCTCGAGCAGCACCCGGTGGAGGTCGAGCAGCTCGATCCAGTCGGGGTCGATCGCGCTGCCGCCGTGCACGAGCGCTGCGAGGCTACCGGCGATCGACGCCGTGGAGTCGCAGTCGCCGCCATGGTTCGCGCCCACGAGCACCGCCTCCGTGAACGAGCTGGTCGCCAGCACGCAGTAGACGCCGATGCCGAGTGCGTCGTGTCCCTGCCATCCGCCTCCGATCGCCTCGATCGCGTCGGGGGTGGGGGGAGCGGTGCGCGCATCGGCGCGTGCACGCTCGAGCAGCTCGAGCGTCAGCTCGTGCCCGTCGTGGTCGCGCAGCGTGGCTGTCGCCTCGTCCAGCGCCTCCTCGAGCTCGCCACCGCGCGCGAGTCGACTGACGACGTGCGCCAGCACGCCCGCCGGCAGGTATCCGGCGGGGTCACCGTGCGTGAGCGCCGCGGTGGCGCAGCCGATGCCGAACACGTCGACCTCGCTCGCATCGAACGCCAGGCCCACGGGCGCGACGCGCATGATGCCGCCGCAGCCGCGCCGATCGTTGAGCGGATCGGCGACGCTGCCCGCACGGTCGGCCTGCAGCCCGGCGATGCACGTGTCACCCGGCGCGCGGCGGTGGTGCAGCTCCGCATGCGCGAGGAGGCCCGTCGCCCCGTCGCCGAAGATGCGGCCTGCATGCGCGGGCGATTCCGCGTACGCCGACGGCTCCCCCTGTGTACGCAGCCAGCGCTGGTAGGCGTCGTGCACCGACCGGAGGAGGGCCGGCTCGTCGAGCGACGCACCGGGCTCGGCGGTCGCCGCGTGTCGGATGATGCCCTCGGCCGTGAAGAGCGTCATCTGCGTGTCGTCGCTGCAGGGCAGGTTGGTGGGGTCGACGGGTCCGGTGATGCCGGCAGGCCCGAAGCGGGCGCGGATCTCGTCGGTCTTGAGGAATTCGATGGGCTCGCCGAGCGCGTCGCCGACGGCGCCACCCAGCAGGCATGCGGTGATGGGATCCATGGCGCGAGCCTAGAGCACCGCGGAGTGCGCCGGCAGGGGAGGCCGGCGCGGCAGGAGTCCGCAGGCACGCGGCGAAGCCATTCCGCGTAGGGGTCCGTACAGATGAGACAGGGTGAGTGGCCGCGTGGCGACCAAGCGAACAACCGGTTCGAGCAGGAGTGGTGCGAGCGCGGCCAAGCGGGCGCCCGCGAAGCGCGCCCCGGCCAAGAAGGCACCCGCAGCACGCGCCACCGCCGCGTCGCGCAGCAAGGCACGCGCGAAGGCCGCGCCGAAGGATCCGCTCCTGGAGCCGCAGCAGCGCCGCGACATGGCGGGCCTCGCGATGGTGGCGTTCGGCTGCTACCTCGGTGGCATCCTCTACATCGGTTGGCAGGGCGGCACCGTCGGGGGCTGGCTCGAGGGCGGCACCAAGCACATGGTCGGCGGTGCGTCGTACATCTTCCCGTTCCTCGCCGTGGTCTACGGCCTGCTGATGGTGCTGCGCAGCGAGCTCGCCGACCCGGGCCCGTTCCGCGCCGGCCTCTACCTCTTCGTGCCGAGCCTGCTGCTCGCCTTCGGCGCCGATCGCTTCGGGCTGGGGAGCGGTTCCGCGCCGCACGCGGCGCTGCATGCCGACGTGGTGGCCCATCACGGCGGGTTCCTGGGCGGGGCGCTCTACTTCCTCACGTACAACCTGTTCGGTGACGCCGGCACGACCATCGTGTGCCTGCTCGGGCTGACGCTCGGCATCCTCTTCACGAGCGGCTCGTCGGCGCAGGCCGCGACACGCTGGTGGGCGGGCCGCATGGGCACCGCCGCGACGGCAGGCGGCGAGGCGGCCCGTGCCGCTGCGGTGCGCGTGAGCGAGAGTGCGGTCACGCAGCTCGAGGCGGCGAAGCAGCTCGCGGTGAATGCGCGCGACGGCATGCCGTTCGACGGTTCCAGCTCCTTCCCCGACATCTTCGGCGACGTGCCGTCGACGTTCGCGCACGCCACCGTGGGTGGCGCGAGCGTGCTCGAGTTGCCGTCGGAGGAGACCACGGCCGACACCCCGAAGAAGGGTCGCCGCACGAAGCGGGTCAGCCCCGGCGCCGGTGGCCCGGCCGACCCCGAGTCGCAGCTCATGCTGATCGAGCCTGCAGCTCCCCAGCCCGAGCAGGCCGAGCTCGATGCGAGCGACGTCGACGAACCGACCGACGCGGGTGACATCGCAGCCGAACTGGCCAGCCTCGACGCGGCCGTGGGCAAGCGCCACGACGGCTACGAACTGCCGTCGCCGAGCATCCTCACCAAGGGCACGGGCATCGCGAAGATGAAGCCCGCCGACGTGGAGAAGACCAAGCGCCTGCTGGTCGAGACGTTCGGGCACTTCGGCATCGAGAGCGTCGTGCTCGACGTGGTGCCCGGCCCGCGTGTCAGCCGCTACGAGCTCGCGCTCGCGCCCGGCACCAAGATGTCGAAGATCGAGAACCTCCGCAAGGACCTCTCGTACGCGCTCGCCACGACGGAGATCCGCATCCTCGCGCCGATCCCCGGCAAGAGCGCGATCGGCATCGAGGTCGAGAACCCGACGCCGTCGATCGTGACGCTGGGTGACATCCACCAGAAGCCGCCGAAGGATGCGTCGCCGCTCTACGTCAGCTTCGGCAAGGACATCACGGGCGACGTGGTCGGCGCCGACCTGGCCAAGATGCCACACCTGCTCGTCGCGGGCACGACCGGCGCGGGCAAGTCGGGCTGCATGAACGCGCTGCTCTCGAGCATCGTGCTCAACGCCTCGCCCGACGAGGTCAAGATGCTCCTCATCGATCCCAAGAAGGTGGAGCTGTCGACGTACGAGGGGCTCCCGCACCTGCTGACGCCCGTCGTCACCAACATGAAGAAGGCCGCGAACGCGCTCGGCAACGTGGTGGCGCAGATGGAGGAGCGCTACTCGTCGATGGAGATCGCCGGCGCACGCACGCTCCCCGAGTACAACAAGATCCGCGAGGCGCGGGGGGATGCGCCCGTGCCGTACATCCTCGTCATCATCGACGAGCTCGCCGACCTCGTCATGCAGGCGAAGGCAGACGTCGAGGATGCGGTCATCCGCGTCGCGCAGAAGGGTCGCGCCGCGGGCTTCCACATGGTGGTCGCGACGCAGCGCCCGTCGGTCGACGTCATCACCGGCATGATCAAGTCGAACATCCCGAGCCGCATCGCGTTCGCCGTGTCGAGCCAGACCGACTCCCGGGTGATCCTCGACCAGAACGGCGCCGAGACGCTGCTCGGCTCGGGCGACATGCTCTTCAAGCCGATCTGGGCCCGCGCTCCCCAGCGCGTGCAGGGTGCGTGGATCAGTGAGAAGGAAGTGCGCCAGCTCTGCGACGCCGCGCGTGAGCAGCGCGAACCGGAGTTCGACGACGACCTGCTCGCCGAGCCCGAACCTGCTGCGCAGAGTTCCGACGCCGAGTTCGTCGATTCCGACGACCGACTGCCGGAGGCGATCAGGCTCGTGGCCGAGTTCCAGACGTGCAGCGCGTCGTTCTTCCAGCGGCGCATGCGCGTGGGCTACACGCGCGGCGCGCGACTGGTCGACATGCTCGAGCGCCGCGGGGTGTGTGCACCCGGTGAGGGCCCGCGCCCGCGCAACGTGCTCATCACGCAGGACGACGTGCCGCGGCTGCTCGACGAACTGACGAGCGACCTGCTGGGTCGCGCAGAGGGTGGCGAAGCCTGACCGGGTGGGGCAGCGACCGATTGGCCCGGTACGTTTCGGGTAGTTGTCCAGATACACCACCAGCAACAAGGAGTAGTCGTGATGTCTCGTTCCACCTCCATGCGCTTCGGTGCCGCCGTGCTCGTCCTCTCACTCGCCGTGTTCGCATCCGGCTGTGGCAAGAAGGGCGGCGACGACTCCGGTAACGGGAGCGGCGAGAAGGGCCCCAAGGTCGGGCTCGTCACCGACGTCGGCGGCCTCAACGACCGCTCCTTCAACGCCTCGGCGGCGAAGGGCTTCGAGCGCGCCAAGTCGAAGCTCAACGCGAACGGCTCGATCATCGAGTCGAAGTCGAGCAGCGACTACTCGCGCAACCTCGGCACGGAGGTCAAGAACAAGAGTGACCTCGTCGTGGGCATCGGCTTCCTGATGGCCGACGCCGTGAAGGATGCCGCCGAGAAGGCACCCGACACGAACTTCGCGATCGTCGACAGCTCCTACACGGGCGACGACGGCTGGGGCGCGACGAACAACATCGTCAGCCTCATGTTCCGCGAGCAGGAGGCCGGCTACCTCGCCGGCGTGCTCGCCGGTGCGGCGGAGGAGGAGGGCACCCTCGACGGGCTCAACTCCGCCAAGGTCGTCAGCGTGGTCGGTGGCCAGAAGATCCCGCCGGTCGACCGCTACATCGCGGGCTTCCAGGCCGGCATCGCGAAGGAGTGCGGCGACTGCAAGGTGATCGTCGCCTACTCGCAGGACTTCACCGACCAGGCCAAGTGCCAGGACATCGCCAACACCCAGATCGCCAAGGGCAGTGACATCGTGTTCCAGGTCGCGGGCGGCTGTGGCCTCGGCGCGCTCGACGCGGCGAAGTCGAAGGGCATCTGGGGCATCGGCGTCGACGCCGACCAGGCCTACCTCGGTTCGCACATCCTGACGAGCGCCGTGAAGCGCATCGACAACGCCGTGTTCGACACCGTCGAGCAGGTCAAGAACGACGAGTTCGAGGGCGGTCGCGACGTGACGTACGGCCTCAAGGAGGACGGCGTCGGCCTCGGCAAGATCTCCTCGGCCGCGAGCAAGTACCAGTCGGTCGTCGACGATGCCACCGAGGGCATCAACGACGGTTCGATCACGGTGCCCGACACCGTCTGATCGGGCTGCAGCACTGAGCGATGCCTGGGGGCGTCGGGCGACATCGGAGTGAGCTCCGGGTCATCCGACGCCCCCAGTATCGTTGCGCCCCGAACCCGCCGCAGTCCCGCGGCGAAGGAGGGGTCATGACCACACGCGTCCGCGACAACGAGACTGCCCACGACGAACCCGCGCAGCCGCGCTGGGGGCGCACGACGCTCATCGTGGCCCTCGTCGCGCTCCTCGCGATCGGCGTCACCGGCTGTGGCAAGCGCGGTTCGACCGGCGACAGCAGCGGCGGCGACTCGGGCGGCAGCTCGGGTGGGTCGGGTCCGAAGGTCGGCCTGGTGACCGACCTCGGCGGGCTCAACGACCGCTCCTTCAACGCCCTCGCCAACAAGGGCCTCGAGAAGGCGAAGACCGACCTCGGCGCGCAGGGCACCGTGCTCGAGTCGAAGTCGGCGAGCGACTACGAGAAGAACCTCGGCCAGTTCGCCCAGCAGAAGAGCGACCTGACGGTCGGCGTCGGCTTCCTCATGGGCGACGCGATGAAGAACGTGGCAGCCAAGGCCCCCGATTCGAAGTTCGCGATCGTCGACTACCCGGTCGACCAGATCGGCTCCCCCAAGAACGTGCGCGGGCTCGTGTTCAAGGAGCAGGAGGCGGGCTACCTCGCGGGGGCCCTCGCCGGCATGGTGGAGCAGGACGGCAAGCTCAAGGGCCTCAACGGCGCCAAGGTCGTCTCGGCGATCGGCGGGCAGAAGATCCCCGCGGTCGAGCGCTACATCGCGGGTTTCCAGGCCGGCGTGAAGTCGACCTGCAAGGGGTGCACCGTGCTCATCGACTACTCGCAGGACTTCATCGACCAGTCGAAGTGCCAGGACCGCGCGAACGCCCAGATCGCCAAGAAGAGTGACATCGTGTTCCAGGTCGCAGGTGGCTGCGGGCTCGGCGCGCTCGACGCGGCGAAGCAGAAGGGCGTCTGGGGCATCGTCGTCGACGCCGACCAGGCCTACCTCGGGCCACACATCCTCACGAGCGCCGTGAAGAACGTCGACGCCGGCGTGTTCGACGCGATCAAGTCGATCAAGGAAGGCACCTTCGAGGGCGGCACCGACGGGGTGTACGGCCTCGCGGAGGATGGTGTCGGCATCGGCGCGATCGCAGCTCCCGCCAAGAGCTACGAGACGAAGCTCACCACGATCGTCGAGCAGGTCAAGGCCGGCAAGGTCGAGATCCCCACCGAGGTCAAGTGACGCGGGTGGTGCCGGAGTCCGCTCGTTCGGGCAGAATGACCGGGTGAGCACGACCACGCATACCGGGTTGGGGAGCGGCACGAGTGCCGGGGCCGATGGGCGCCCGATCCTCGAGCTGCGTGGCGTGTCGAAGCGGTTCGGCGACTTCTACGCGAACAAGGACGTGAACTTCGACCTGCGTGCGGGTGAGGTGCACTGCCTGTGTGGCGAGAACGGTGCCGGCAAGAGCACCATGATGAACATGCTCTACGGGCTGCTCGAGCCGACGGAGGGTGGCATCTTCATCGATGGCCAGCCGGCGAGGATCACCGGGCCGCGTCACGCGATCGACCTCGGCATCGGCATGGTGCACCAGCACTTCATGCTCATCCCGGTGTTCACGGTCGCCGAGAACATCGTGCTGGCCGACGAGCCGAAGCAGGGCATGATGCTCGACATGAAGGCCGGCGAGCAGCGGGTGCGTGAGCTCTCCGACCGCTATGGCCTCAAGGTCGACCCGACCTCCCTGGTGCAGGACATCACGGTAGGCCAGCAGCAGCGCGCGGAGATCCTCAAGGCGCTCTATCGCAAGGCGCGCATCCTCATCCTCGACGAGCCCACTGCCGTGCTCACGCCACAGGAGATCGAGGAGCTGCTCAACGTCATCCGCCAGCTGCGCGACGAGGGCATGTCGATCATCATGATCTCGCACAAGCTGCGCGAGGTGCTGTCGATCGCCGACCGCGTCTCGGTGCTGCGTCGCGGTGAGATGGTCGGCACCGTCGACGCCGCCGGACAGACCGAGGATTCACTCGCACGCATGATGGTCGGTCGCGACGTGCTCCTGCGGGTCGACAAGACCGAGGCGATCCCCGAGCGCCCGGTGCTCCAGCTGCGCAACCTCTGGGTGAAGGACGACCGCGAGCTCGACGCCGTGCGCGGCGCCACCTTCGAGGTGCACGCGGGGGAGATCGTCGCCCTTGCCGGCATCGACGGCAACGGCCAGTCGGAGCTCGTCGACGCCATCGCCGGCCTGCGCCACAGTGAGCAGGGCGAGGTCGTGCTCGACGGCGAGGTCATCACGAACCTCACGCCACACGACATCTCCGACGCGGGGCTCGGCCACATCCCCGAAGACCGTCATCGCCGCGGCATCGTGCTCGACTTCGACCTGCGCGAGAATTCGATCCTGCACGACTGGGACAAGCCCGACATCGTGCGCTTCGGCATCATCGACACGGCCGCGAGCGCGGAGCGGGCCGAGCTGCTCTGCACCATGTACGACGTACGTTCGGGCGCGGGCATCATCTCGCGATCCGGTGCGCTCTCGGGCGGCAACCAGCAGAAGCTCGTGATCGCGCGTGAGATCCAGCGCGACCCGAAGCTGCTCATCGCGGCGCAGCCCACACGCGGCGTCGACATCGGCGCGATCGAATTCATCCACCAGCGCCTGGTGGAGGAGCGTGACGCGGGCACGGCCGTGCTGCTGGTCTCCCTCGAGATGCAGGAAGTGCTCTCGCTGGCCGACCGCATCATCGTCATCTTCGAAGGGCAGATCGTGGCGGAGTTCGAGGGCGGTCGCGTCGACGAGCAGACGCTCGGCAAGGCGATGATCGGTTCGGGTGGGCCCGCGTGAGGCGCCACTTCGATCCCGAGGCGTTGCTCGTGCCGCTGCTGGCGGTGCTCGCTGCCATGCTCGTGGGCGCGCTGCTCATCTACGGCATCGGCTACGACGCGATCTATGCCTACACGTCACTCATCGAGGGCGCCGTGGGAAGCCCCTCGGCGATCGGATCGACCCTGCTGCGTGCGACCCCGATCATCCTCACGGGTCTGAGCGTGACCATCGCGCTCCGCGCCGGCCTGTTCAACATCGGCGGCACGGGCCAGGTCATCTTGGGCATGCTGCTCGGCGGTATCGTGGCGATCCACGCGAACTTCCTGCCCGGTCCGTCGCACTGGATCTTCGCGCTCGTCGCCGCAGCGATCGGCGGCGGCATCTGGGGCGCCATCGCCGGCTTCCTCAAGGTCGCGCGCGGCGCCAACGAGGTGGTCGTGACGATCATGCTCAACTACATCGCGATCCGGCTCGGTGAGTTCCTGCTCGGTGGACCGCTCAAGGAAGCCGGCTCCGACAACCCCGCGAGCGCCGAGTTCGCCGCGAACGCCAAGCTCCCGATCCTCTGGCGCCCCGACAACTTCACCGAGGTGCATGCGGGCGTGCTCGTGGCGCTGCTCGTCGCCGGAGCGACCTGGTTCCTGATCGCACGCACCTCGCTCGGCTACCAGATCCGCGCCGTGGGCCTGCAGCCCGACGCGGCCGAGTACGGCGGCATGAGCGTCGCGAAGGTGACCGTCATCGCCATGTTCCTCGCAGGGGCGTTCGCCGGCCTCGGTGGTGCGGTGTCGCAGCTCGGTGAGCTCGAGCGGCTGCAGAAGAGCGAGTTCGGCGTGATCAACATCGGCTTCACCGGCATCGCCGTCGCGCTGCTCGGTCGCAGCACGGCGATCGGCTGCGTCTTCGCGGGGCTGCTGCTCGGCGGCCTCGACTCGGGTGCCGTCGGCATCCAGAACGACAACGCCCTGCCGAGCGGCGTGGCGACCAAGCTCATCGGCGTCATCCAGGGCGTGATCGTGCTGTTCGTCGGCGCCGACATCATCTTCCGCCGCCTGTCGGGGCGCGTGATGGGCGTGTTCGGTCCACGCGCGGCGAAGGAGCCGGTCGCGTGAGCGAATTCATCGACATCTGGATCGTGGGCCTCGGCAAGGCGACGATCATCTACGCCGCGCCGCTCATCTTCGCGGCACTCGGCGGGCTGTTCTCGGAGCGCAGCGGCATCGTCAACATCGGCCTCGAGGGCATGATGACCGGCGGCGCCTTCTTCGCGATCTACGGGAGCGACATCGGTGGCAGCTCGATCGTCGGCATCCTGTTCGCGGTCGCGGCAGGCATGGCGCTCGCGGCGATCCACGCGGTGGCGACGATCACCTTCCACGCCGACCAGATCATCAGCGGCACGGCGATCGTGCTGATCGCGGCCGGCCTCATCAACTTCCTCAACCTCAACCTGTTCGGGCCCAACGGGTCGCCGGCGAGCATCGCCGTGCCCGCCAAGGTCGGCGGTGTCAGCGTGCTCGTGCTGCTGGCGATCGCGGCCGTCGTCGTCACCCAGTACGTCGTCTTCCGCACTCCGTTCGGGCTGCGGCTGCGGAGCGTCGGTGAACACCCACGCGCCGCCGACACCGTGGGCATCAGCGTGGTGCGCTACCGCTACGTCGGCGTGCTCGTGAGCGGCGCGCTCGCGGGCCTGGGCGGCGCGTTCATCTCCTTCAACGTCTCGTCGTACTCGGAGGGCATGGTCGCCGGCAACGGCTACATCGCACTGGCCGCCCTCATCATCGGCAAGTGGAAGCCCATGGGCTGCGTGCTGGCCAGCCTGCTCTTCGGCCTGTCACAGGGCCTCGTCGCGCGCGTGCACGGCGTCTCACCCGACCTCATCTCGATGCTGCCCTACGTGATCACGCTGATCGTGCTCGTGGGATTCGTGGGCAAGTCGATCGCACCCGCTGCGGCCGGCAAGCCCTACGACGCGCACTAGCTCGACGGCGGCACCTGGCCCCGGCGAGTGCCTTCGCGGTACAACCAGTCGAGCGACGCATCGGCCGCAGTGACGCCGACCGTGGCGAGGCGGTCGACGAAGATGCTCGAGTTGGAGGCGTGGAGGGCCGCCACCGCCGCGTCGCGGATCACGGGCATGGAACCACCGGTCGCCCGCGCCGCCGCGTAGGCGAGGTCGTGGAGCAGTCGCACCGGTTCGGTGGTCGCGAGCTGACGTTCGAAGGCGGCCACCGAACTCGGTTGGTCGAGGTCGCGACCTCCCGTGCGTGCGAGCGACGTGACGACCTTCGTGTATTCGTCGTAGTGGCTCTGGAGTCGATCTGCCTCGAGCATCGGTCCGCGCGCCGCACCCTCGAGGTCGCGTGCGAGCGAGCTCGCGCGAAGGGTACCGATGATCGACGCGGTCGATTCACGCATGCCGTCCTCGGTGGGCGAACGCGGAGCGTCGGCAGCCCAGGCGCCCACGCCGTGGAAGAGCTCGTGGGCGGGTATGCGCGCCGCGTACTCGATCGGGAACGGCCGGCCGGAGGCGGGGTCAGGAGGCGAGGCGTCGGCGCCGAACACGTATCGACTCACGCGCGGCGACAGCACCAGCTCGTTCGCCGCGTAGTGGTAGTAGCCCGACTTCGGCACGTGCGTACCGGAGTAGCGCGACAGGTCGGAGATCGCGCGCTCGTCGTCGCCGGGTCGCACGCGTGTGGTGCGGAGGTCGCTCAGTAGTCCGACGCCCGCCGAGGCCCGTGCGGTCGTCGCGAACGAGGCACGGTCGACGTGCACGTCACCGGTCAGGTCGTCGAGCGAACCCAGCATGGCACGGATGCGCCCCGAGAGCGCAGGGTCGGCGAGGGCCGTCCGAGCGAGGGTCGTCACCGGCGCCAGGCGGCGCCCGCCCATCGGACCGCTCCCGATGACGTCGAAGACCGCAGCCTCCCGGTCGATGATGGTCCCGAGGGTCGGCGCGCTCCTGTCCGTCGCGCCGACCAACGACATCGGGCCACCTGCGGGTGACCCCGGCGACTGCGGTGCGGGAAGGAGCGCGAAGCCGCGCTCCAGCGCGGACGTGGCCACGGCACTTCCCCGGGACAGCGCCATCGATGCGGGTGAGGCGGTGGCGATCGGCATCGGAAGCGCGGGTGCGGAGGCGAGTTGCATGCCCCGACTTCGTGCGACGACGTGCTCCCGGGCGTGTCGGACGCCGCTCGGGGGACGGGTCGGGCCACAACTGGGCCGGGGTCGGCCCCGCGGGGTCGCAGCTGCCGCGCTCGGCTCCCCGGCTCGGTACCATGCCCGGAGATGTTCGAACTCGGCAACAACCTGCGGGAAGCGCGCCAGCACCGGCGCATCGACCTCGTGATCGCGGAGCAGGACACGAAGATCCGCTCGAAGTACCTCGCGGCGCTCGAGACCGAGGACTTCGACGTCCTGCCGGGACCCGTGTTCGTGCGCGGCTTCCTGCGCACCTACTCGCGCTACCTCGGCCTCGAGCCGGAACTCTTCATCCAGGAGTACAACGCACGGTTCGGTCGCTTCGAGGAGGTCGACGACCACCAGCACAGCCCCGTGCTCGGTCGTCCCGGCCTCGCCCAGGCCCGCGAACAGCGCGGGCGCCGCACGATGCGCGTCGTCGCCATCGTGACCGTCGTGATCATCGCCGGCCTCGCCTGGCTCGGCCTGCGCCAGCCCGACCGCTCGACCGCGCGCGACGCCGAGGTGACGAGCACGGGCACCGCGCGCAACTCGGAGCGCACCACGCCGGCGAGCCCGGCCGTGACCACCGGCGGCCTCGGTGCTGCCGCGACGGCCGCCGCCGACGTGCCCGCCGCCGGCACCGGCAAGCTCCGCCTGGGCTCGCCCGCCAGGCGCGCCCGCCTCAAGCGTGAGGCCGCCGCCGCGAAGGCGAAGGCCGCCCGGCTCGCCGCTGCAGCGAAGAACGCACCCGCGACGCAGTGACGGCTCGTCCCGCACGCGCCGCGCTCGTCATCACCGGCGACGAACTCCTGCGCGGATTCGTGCAGGACGCACATTCGGGCTTCCTCGCCGAGCAGCTCCGTGACCAGCACATCGACCTCGTCGACGTGCACATCGTGGGCGACGACTTCGCGAAGATCGAGGCCGCACTGCGGCGCGACGCCGGACAGGAGCCCGTCGAGCTCGTGATCGTCTCGGGTGGGCTGGGGCCGACCCACGACGATCGCACCACCGAGGCCGTGGCGCGGGCGACCGGCCGCGCGCTCGAAGTGCGTCCCGACGCGCTCGAGGTCGTCGAGGCCCGCATCCGGGCGTTCGGACGTCGTACCGAGTCGGAGCTCGAGCTGTTCGCCGCGGGCAACCGCAAGCAGGCCACGATGCCGCACGGCGCGCTGTGGCTCGATCCGCTCGGCACCGCGCCCGGCTACGTGCTGGATGGGGGAGCCGACGGCGTGACGTACGTGGTGCTCCCGGGCCCGCCGTCGGAGCTGCGACACGCTTGGCGGGGGGCGCGCATGACGGGTCCGCTGGTCGAGCTCGGCGCCCGGGGCGGGGCACGCCACGAGCGCCTGCTGCGCATCTGGGGCATTCCCGAGTCGGCGGCATCACGCCTGCTCGATGCGACCGGCCATGTCGACGGCGACGATCGCCGGGTGACGATCTGCGCGCGCGACGGCGAGCTGGAGCTGTCGGTGCGGGGAACCGACGCTGCGGGTGTCGACGCGCTGGTCGCCCAGCTCGAGGCCGGCATGCCGGACGAGGTCTTCGCGCGCGACGACGAACGCCCGATCGCCCAGCTCGTCGGTGCCGAGCTCGTGGCACGCGGATGGACGCTCGCGACCGCGGAGAGCTGCACGGGCGGACTGCTCGGCGGTGACCTGACGGCCGGGGAGGGGGCGAGCGCCTGGTACCACGGCGGGTTCGTGACCTACTCCTACGAGGCGAAGACCGAGCTTCTCGGCGTGGAGACCGACCTGCTCGAACGGGTCGGGGCCGTGAGCGAGGAAGTCGCGCGTGCGATGGCGCGTGGCGCCCGTGCACGCCTCGGCAGCGACGTCGCCGTCGCGATCACGGGGGTCGCCGGGCCGGGCGGGGGCACGGAGGAGAAGCCGGTGGGCACCGTGCACCTCGCGGTCGTGTCGCCGAACGGTGAGCGGCACCGCCAGATCCGCATGCCCGGCGATCGGGCCACCGTGCGCCGCCGCAGCTGTGCAGTGGCCCTGCACATGGTGCGCGAACTGCTCGCCGAGGGCTGATGGCGGCGTAATGCGCGCCTTCGTGGCGCAGTCGTCGTACATTCGTGACACATTCGTTGCAGGGATTGCGTGAGCGCGTCCGAATGGTTGGGTAGAGTACTCGAACAGACGTTCGATACGGGCACCGAGGAGATCACATGGACAAGGCAGCCACCCAGAAGCAGGCATCGCTCGACGCGGCGATCAGCCACATCGAGAAGAATTTCGGCAAGGGCGCCATCATGCGCCTCGGCGACAAGGAGCACGTCGACATCGGCGTGGTCCCCACGGGCTCGCTGCCCCTCGACCTCGCGCTCGGCATCGGTGGCATGCCGCAGGGCCGCATCGCGGAGATCTACGGGCCGGAGAGCTCGGGTAAGACGACGCTCGTCTACCACATCATCGCCGAGGCCCAGAAGCGTGGTGGCATCTGCGCATTCATCGACGCGGAGCACGCGCTCGACCCAGTCTACGCCAAGCGCATCGGCGTCGACGTCGACAACCTCCTCATCTCGCAGCCCGACCACGGTGAGCAGGCGCTCGAGATCTGCGAGCTGCTCATCCGCTCCGGCACGCTCGACGTGATCGCGGTCGACTCGGTGGCGGCACTCGTGCCGAAGGCGGAGATCGAGGGCGAGATCGGCGACAGCTTCGTCGGCCTCCAGGCACGCCTCATGTCGCAGGCGCTCCGCAAGCTCGCGGGCTCGCTCAACCGCGCCAACACGACGATGGTCTTCACCAACCAGCTGCGTGAGAAGGTCGGCGTCATGTTCGGTTCGCCCGAGACGACGCCGGGTGGTCGTGCACTCAAGTTCTACGCGTCCATCCGCCTCGACATCCGCCGCATCGAGACCCTCAAGGAGGGCACCGAGGCCGTCGGCAACCGCGTGCGCGTGAAGGTGGTCAAGAACAAGCTCGCCTCGCCGTTCAAGCAGGCCGAGTTCGAGATCACCTACGGTGACGGCATCAACCAGGAGGGGTCGATCATCGACCTCGGCGTCGAGAAGAAGATCGTCACCAAGAGTGGTGCCTACATCTCCTACGGCGACACCCGACTGGGCCAGGGCCGCAGCGCCGCGAAGACCTTCCTCAAGGAGCATCCGGCGATCGCCAAGAAGATCCTCAAGGAGATCCACGAGGCCTACGACGTGCCGTTCATCGACGACGGCATCACCTACGACACTCCCGCAGCCGAGGCAACGCAGGCAGCAGCCACCGTGGCCGCTGACGCCGCTGAGTGACCCACGCACCATCACGGGCGTACCCACATGCGCCTGCGATTCCCCAAGGTGCGCTCGTATCCCCGCGAAGCCCCGGCCCCCGTGCCGGGGCTTCGCAATTCTTCGTGCGTGATCGCCCCCGCCAGAATCACGTCGCAGACGAACGGCAACCATCAAGCAGGGGTCGAGGGATGCCGATTTCGCGGGCATGCTGCGCCGCCACCCTCCCAAGGCTCGAGTCGTTCGCACCCTTCCCCTTGTGGCGGTGTGCTTCGCGCTGATGTGCGTGCTCCCGAACGGCGTGTTCGCCGCCTGCAATCCTGCACTCACTGCCCGCCTCGACCGAGCGGCCACCCTCGCAAGCAGCCTCGCCCAGTCGGGCAACCTCGGTGCTCCTGACGCCCAGTCGGTCGTCCTGCGCGCCCGCGCTCGCTGCAGCGCCACCGGCTTCGCGACCGCCGTCGTCTCCGCGAGCCGCTACTACGGCGCGCCCGCCGTCGGACAGCGCACGCGCATCGGCGCCATCAACCTCATTGGTTCCCCCACGCCGCAGGGAGCGGCGTGGCGGCTCGACCTGGTGCGCCAGGTCGTGCAGGCCGTGCGCGCACCATCCGCTCCCGCCGCACGACGAGCGCGGCTCGGGCTGGCCGGCGCCGCATTCGGCGTGACCTCGTCGACGTGGAGCATCGACCCGACGCAGGTGACGTGGAATGCCGGCATCCAGTCGGGCGTCGCCCGCGCCCTTGCCGGGAGCACGCTCGCTGCGGATCGCGCGGCCGCGGGCCGGAGCGTTCGTGCGTTCGCCAGCGTGGGACGTCGGCGGGCACTCGTCGCCGAACCGGTAGCGGTGCACCTCGCCATCGCCGTTCGGCTCGCGACGGCCGAGGCACGCAGTGGTGATCGCGTGGCAACGCGCACGGCGCGCGCGGTGGCCGTCGGCGCGTTTGCACGCGTACGGCGTTCGGCCACGACCCCGTGGAGTCGCACGGATGGCCGGTGGAGCACCGGCGCCGAGCAACGCGTGCTGGCCAACGCGACCTCGAGCCTGCTGGCGCGCTACCCGCACGCCGCCACGGCTGCGTCGGTGTTGCGCCTGGGTCGCCAGCTCACGACGCCGCCCTCGCTGACGCTGCGTGCGCTGCCGGTCGCCGCGTTCTATCCGTGGCCGCGCGACGCGACGCTCGACACACAGTCGGTCACTGCCTATCTCAGCAAGCCGGCGACGCTCGACCTCGACGTCTACGGCGCCGACGGCGTCGCGATCCACCACGCGACGCAGGTCGCAGAACCCGGCCTCGCCACGCTCACGTGGGACGGCACGCGAAGCAACGGCACGACCGTCGATGCAGGCGAGTACCGCTACGGGCTGGTCGCCGTCGACCTCGCGGGCAACCGACAGGTGCTCCCCGGGCTCAAGGTGTTCCGGGTCGCACGTGACACGGCGCCGCCGACGGTCGTCGCCGCGTCCGTTCGCTACCTCAACAACGGTGCGCTCGGGCCACGCGTGGTGGCCTCATGGCAGGTCACCGAGCCGCTGTCGCCCCACGTACGCACCTTCCTCGTACTGGCGAACGGCTCCAGCCACCAGAGCATCCTGCTGGCCGACGGACCACAGGCGCGATCCATGCGACGTTCGGTCACACTCGGACGTGGAAGGTGGATCGCAACCTTCGTCTTCCTCGATGGATCAGGCAACCGCGCTTCCCGATCGGGCGGCGCACTCGTGGTACGGTGAGAGCCAACGGCTGCTCTTCCGACGCCGTGCTCCGCATGCCCCTGACCGCTCTCCGACATCCCGCGCGCATCGCATGGTTGGCCGTCGCCGCGCTGTGCGCAGCGTTCGTGTTCGTGCCCGCGGCGCATGCGAAGGCCGCGGCTGATCCGGTGGTCAAGGCGATCGCCAAGGCGAAGGCCGCCAAGACGATCACCTACCCGGAATCCGTGCGCTACACCAAGACGTGGGCAGCCTCGGCCAGCGGCGCCCGACGCGCATCGACCTCGCTGCGCAAGCGAGAGATCGCGAACGTCCGTACGCTCACCGTCGGGCTCGCCAAGCGCGGCCAGCTGACGGGCCCGCGCCTCGAGGGGGTCATGCTGAGCGTGCACGCGACGACTTGGAAGATGTTGTCGTCGACGAGGTTCCCGAGCAACCAGGAAGCGCTCCGCATTCCCGACGAGCTCGCGGTCTTCAAGTACTACGCCGGCAGCGGCGTGCAGTACCAGCCGTTCGAGACGCTCAAGTTCGCGATGACCTTCGTGAACGTGCCGGTGCCCGACTTCGTGCAGGCCCGACAGGTCGGCGATCGCCTGCTCGAGCTGGCCGTGCCGCGCGGCAACTCGCTCGCATTCGAGTACTACTTCCCGTTCGGTGGCCCGGCCTCGCCGTGGGTGAGTTCACTGTCGCAGGCCGTGGCAGCCGACTTCTTCGCGCGCCTCGCGCTCCTCGACGCCACCACCACCGGTGCCGCCACCGAGACGACCGCCTCGCCCTACGCCGACGCCGCGCAACGTGCGACCCGGAGTTTCGCGATGTCACCGATCCAGGGTGGTGTCTCCGTAGCGCAGGGCACCGGCAGCTGGTACCTCATCTATCCGTTCGCACCGAGCATGCGGGTGCTCAATGCGCACCTGCAGTCGCTCGTCAGCCTGTCGCTCTACAACCGGGCGTATCCGTCGCCTGCGACCCAGCTCCTCATCGACAAGGGCGTGC
>JAOPYW010000220.1 GCA_025964405.1 Thermoleophilia bacterium
CGGCGGGCCGGCGAGCGGCGGCGGGCCGGCCGGTGGCTGGTAGGAGGGCGGCAGCGGGCTCGCGGGCGGCGGCACGGCACCGGGGAGCGGCGGGTGGTACGTCGGAGCACCCGGCTGCGCCTGCGCGTAGTACTGCGGGCTGGGCTCAGGCACGCCACCCTCGGTGCCCGGACCCATGCCGCGCTCGGTCAGCGACCGCTCCTTGATGCACACGGTGCCTGACATCAGGTCGTGCAGCGCCTGGTGCCGCTTCGACGCCCCAATCGTGATCGCGGAGGCGATGAGCGGGCCGAGACCGAGCCACCCGAGCAGGTACGGGCACTTGGAGAACGCACGACCGACGGCGCGCCCGAACCCGACGCGCTCACCCGTTCGCGTCGCGACCCGGAAGCCTGCGATGCGCATCCCGGGCTTGCCCATTCCCTTGCCGCGGGTCCAGAGCACCTCCCACACGACGAAGAACGCGAGCGCGAACAGCACCCACACACCGATGACGGCGAAGTAGACGTCGTCCTGTGCGTTGATGTGGAGCTGGGACCCCTCGGGATCGCTCGCGCCCCAGACGGCGCCGCCGGCGAAGGCGACCGCGAACGCGATGCCGCCCTCGATGAGCGCATCGATGAGCGCGCCACCGAGCCGCGCTCCCCACGAGGCGTAGTCGGTATCCGCGAACGGCGTGCGTCGCGACGCGTCGACGGGGGGCGGCTCCTGCGCCATCGCGGCCGTGGCCAGGTCCCAACCCGTGGGAGCGCCTGCAGGAGCGATGCCGGCGGGCGTCGCCGGAGCGGCGGCCGCCATCGGCAGGGCGGTGCCGCACCGGGCGCAGAAGCGCGCCTCGGAGGTGTTTGCGGCGCCACAGGTCGTGCAGGTGAGCTCGGTCATGAAGCGCTCGTTCCCCGATCGGGCGGCTAGGGCACATCGCCGCGTTCGCTCGGCCGGAGCAGTCGTCGGGTGCGTTTGCTGCGCCCTGCAGCTGGAAGGTGGGATCGACCACACCCCACGAACAGAGGAGTTCCCCATGAGCGACGAGCTCAGCGGCAAGCGCATCGCATTCATCGCCACCGACGGAGTCGAGCAGGTCGAGCTGACCGCCCCGTGGCAGGCCGTCAAGGATGCGGGCGCCACCCCCGTGCTGCTGTCGATCGACACCGGTTCCATCCAGGCGGTCGAAGGTGACACGACACCGAAGGACACCTTCACGGTCGACGGCCTCGTGGGTGGCGCGAGCGTCGACGACTTCGACGGGCTCGTGCTGCCGGGCGGCGTCGGCAACCCCGACAAGCTCCGCATCGATGAGGACGCGGTCGCCTTCGTGCGCGACTTCGCGCTCGCCGGCAAGCCGATCGGCGCGATCTGCCACGGCCCGTGGCTGCTCGTCGAGGCGGGCGTCGCGAAGGACCACACGCTCACGAGCTGGCCCAGCCTCCAGACCGACATCACCAACGCCGGAGGCACCTGGGTCGATGAGGAGGTCGTGACCGACGGCGGCCTCGTGACGAGCCGCAAGCCGGATGACCTCGACGCGTTCTGCGCGAAGATCGTCGAGGAGTTCGCGGAGGGCGAACACGCCCAGCTCGCCGCCACGACGCGCGGCGCGACATCCGGCAGCTGAACCATCGCGCAGCGGTATCGGGCGCGGGAACTGCCGTTCCACGGCCCCGCGCCTGATACCCTTCCGTGGTGACTACTGACTCCCCCTCCCCCACCAAGCCCGACCCGACGCTCGCCACCGCGCTGCGAACGGACCGCCGCAACATCGCCATCGTCGCGCACGTCGACCACGGCAAGACGACTCTCGTCGACGCGATGCTGCACCAGACGGGGGCCTTCGGATCCCACGAGCACGTGGCCGTTCGCGCCATGGACTCCATGGACCAGGAGCAGGAGCGAGGCATCACGATCCTCGCCAAGAACACGGCCGTGAACTACAAGGGCATGGTCATCAACGTCGTTGACACCCCCGGCCATGCTGACTTCTCCGGCGAGGTGGAGCGCGGTCTCGCGATGGTCGACGGCGTGGCGCTGCTCGTCGACGCAGCCGAGGGCCCGCTCCCGCAGACCCGCTTCGTGCTCCGCAAGGCGCTCGAGAAGGGCATGCCGATCGTGCTCGTCGTGAACAAGGTCGATCGCCACGACGCCCGCCCCGCGGAAGTCGTCGACGAGGTGCTCGACCTGCTCATCGACCTCGGCGCCGGTGATGCCGCACTCGACATCCCGACCATCTACGCCGTCGGTCGCGACGGCAAGGCCGGCATCGACCCCGAGAACCTCGCCGACGACCTCGAGCCGCTGTTCGACATGCTGCTCAAGGAGATCCCGGCACCCGCGTACGATCCCGACGCACCGCTGCAGGCGCTCGTCACGAACCTCGACGCATCGCCCTACCTCGGCCGCATCGCGCTCCTTCGCATCGTGAACGGCTCGATCAAGAAGGGCCAGCAGGTCGCGTGGATCCACGAGGGCATCGAGGACGACAACGGTATCCCCGAGACCGTGATCAGCCGCGCGAAGATCGTCGAGCTGCTCATCACGCAGGCCATGACCCGCGTGCCCGGCGAGAGCGCCAGCGCTGGTGACATCATCGCCATCGCCGGTATCGACGACATCACCATCGGTGACACGATCGGCGACCTCGACGACGCCCGCCCGCTGCCGCGCCTCTCGCTCGACGAGCCGGCCATCGGCATGCAGTTCTCGATCAACGACTCGCCGCTCGCCGGCAAGTCGGGCAACAAGATCACGGCCCGCCTGCTCAAGGAGCGCATCGACCGCGAGCTCATCGGCAACGTCTCGATCAAGCTGGTCGACCTCGGCGTGCCCGATCGCTGGGAGATCCAGGGTCGCGGCGAGATGCAGCTGGCCGTGCTCATCGAGAGCATGCGCCGCGAGGGCTACGAGCTCACCGTCGGCAAGCCGCGCGTGATCACGCACGAGGAGAACGGCCAGATCATGGAGCCCGTCGAGCTCGCCGTGGTCGACGTGCCGGAGGAGTTCGTCGGCGCGGTCACCCAGCTCATGGGTTCACGCAAGGGCAAGATGGTCGACATGTCGGCGTTCGGCGCGGGCTGGAACCGCGTGTCGTTCCACGTGCCTGCACGTGGCCTGATCGGCTTCCGCACAACCTTCCTCTCGGCCACGCAGGGCACCGGCCAGCTCCACTCCTCCTTCCACTCGTGGGAGCCGTGGATGGGCGAGCTGCGCCTGCGCGCATCGGGCTCACTCGTGGCTGACCGCCCGGGTCCGGCCACCGGCTACTCGATCTCGAAGCTCGAGGAGCGTGGCTCGCTGTTCGTGGCGCCCGCCGACGACGTCTACGAGGGCCGCATCATTGGGGAGCACATCCGCCCCGAGGACCTCGACGTCAACATCGTGCGCGAGAAGCACCTCACCAACCACCGCTCGGCGACGAGCGACGTGCTGCAGGCCGCCACGCAGGTGCGCGTGATGTCGCTCGACGAGGCACTCGAGTTCGTGCGCGAGGACGAGTGCGTGGAGGTCACGCCCGACGCCATCCGCCTGCGCAAGACGATCCTGCCGGCCGGTGAGCGCCAGCGCGCCGCCAGCAAGGCGAAGGTCGGCCGCTAGGCCGCATCGCATCTCAGGTACCTGCGTCCTCGCTGCCCTCCGGCAGCGGGGACGCAGTCGTTTCGGGAACCGATCGTCTGACTGGTGCGTCAGACTGTCGTCCACCGTCTCCCTGCGACAGGAACCCCCATGTACCGATGGATCATCGCCGCTACCGCGACCGCACTGGTGGTGGGTGCCGTCGTGTTGGGTGTCGCGCCGCACCGAGGCGCAGACGAAGCAGCAACACCGACCCGACCTCCGGCAGCGCCACGATTGGCAGCGGAGCGCTCGAACCATCCAGCGGCAGACTGCGAGATGCCCGTCAACTCAACCGCGGCTGACTGGAACCTGGGGTTCGCATGGAGGAGCTTCCGCGCGATCGACGCGGTGCATGCTCACGGCGACAACACCACGTACTCGCCCTACAGCGCGGCTACTGCGCTGCAGATGCTCGCGAACGGGGCCGACCGGGGCGTCGAAGCGCCGCTCCTCGCTGCGCTGTGCTCGACGGGCGACATCACTGCGATGAACGCCCACGCGCGCGCACTGCGCGCATCGCTCGGATCGAGCGACGAGGTAACGACCGCGAACGGAATCTGGACGTCGCCGAACCACACTGCACGTGCCGGTCTCGCTGCGAACATGGCGCGCGATTTCGGAGGCGACATCGGCGCATTCGAGTACGGGCAGGCAAAGCCGATGAACGATTGGGTGGCACGGCACACCAAGCGCCGTATTCCCACGATCATCGGCGACGACGACCTGGGCCCGAACATGGTCATGGTGCTCATCAACGCCCTGACGTTCGACGGCACGTGGAAGACGAAGTTCGAGCCGGCACGCCCGATGCCATTCCACGGCATCGAATCCGAAGCGGTCGACGTGCCCATGCTGCAGGACACGCAGACCTGGGACTACGCCTTCTCCGAGTCGGACTCGCAGGTCGCGTTCGACCCGGAGCTTCAGGCGAAGCACCCGGACGCGTTCCACATGGCGCGGCTCCCCTACCAGGGCGATCGCTACGCGATGGACGTCATCGTCCCGGTCGCCGAAGATGGTCTCGACGCCGTGCTCGACCGCATCGGACCGAAGGAGTGGAGGGAGCTCCAGCGGAAGTTGGCCCCGACGCCGGTGATGCTGCAGCTGCCCAAGGTCAAGCTCAACGAGGGACGCAACATCGAGAAGCAGCTGTTCGCCCTCGGCGTGCCTCAGGGAACGTACAACCGCCTCGTGCGCGAACACGAGCAGCCGATCGTGATCGAGTACGTGATCCAGAAGACGTTCCTCGAGGTCGACGAGCAGGGCACCAAGGCGGCGGCCGCCACGGCGGTCGGGACGGGCATCGGGGCCGGGGGTCCAGTGGGAATTCCCGTCACGGCTGATCACCCATATCTCGTGGTCATCGAAGACATCAAGACGCACGAACTCCTGTTCATCTCCGCCATTCGTGATCCCGCTGCACCATGACTCGCGTGCCGCGACACCTCGCGCTGCTCATCGCGTCGTGCCTGCTCATCGCAGGCGCAGCAAGCGCGATGGCCGCCACCCGCACTGTTGGGGACGCTGCCGATGCTGCGAGGCCGAACGCGACGGGCAGCGGACACTACGTGTCATGCGCTCACGAGCAGCAATCGGAAGCACGAACCGCATGCATCGGGCGCGTCGCAGCTCGACGAGTGACGTCGGTCGGCCATCGGCGCGCGATCGCCGAGATCGAGCGAGCGGCGCGGGCGGATGCTGGAATTGCCGTCGACTGTCACATGGCGCTGCACCCGACCGGTGCGGCGGAAGGTGCTCGTCTGGCACGGGCCCATGCTCCGCTCCCCCTGACCAAGCCCCGGTCGTTCTGTGACGAGGGCTTCGTGCACGGCGAACAGATCGCGTGGTTCAGTGCAGCGTCGACGATCGAGCTTCGCGCGACCGGCATTCGTGCCTGCAGCAGTGCGTCGTCGATCAACGACTGGGCGTGTGGCCATTCGTTCGGTCACGTGCTTGCGCAACGCACCGGGGAGGACGGCACCATGGCGACGGCGCTCGACTGGTGTCAGGAGGCCTACGGCCGCGCGGTGCACCTCGGGCTCGACCGCGACAGCTGGCTGACGACCTGCGCGCGCGGAGCCATGATGGAGTTCTCGTTCGCCGATGGCCGCCTGCACCGGTCGCCCCCGAGGGCACCCTGCGCCGGCGTGCGCAGCGAACTCGTGACGTGGTGCGATGCACATGTGTGGCTCAGGACCCGACCAACAGGGGGCACGGCTTCGCTCCACGCCGCCCAGCTCCGTGCATGCGCCGAATGGACCCGCACACGGGAGGGTTCGCGCGCCTGCCGCACGATCGTCGAGGATTCCTCGGCCACGAGGGCAACTGATCCCGCTTCCCTGCCGGCGCAGTGAGTTGAAGCGGGACACTGCGGTGGCCACCGCAGGCCACGCGTGCTCCGGCGGCGGAACGTTCACGCGGCGATACCGAGGATGGGTGGACAGGTGCGGCGCATTGGCCGCTCCCCCCGGCCTTGGAGCACTCCATGCAGCTCGCAGCGATTCCGAAGATCAACATCTCCAGTGAACGCGGCGCCGGGTGGCGGAGCGACGAGGCGCACCTGACCACCAGCGTCGACGGCTCGGCGGCATCGGTGCAGGGTGACATCTCCCGAGGGATCGTGCCGAACCCGCTGGCAGCCGTAATGGGACCGCTCTTCCACCTGCCGGCCGACAGCCACTTCATCACGCGGGAGCACGCTGTCGACGTCACGGGTGAACGCGGATCGGGCCGAGCGGCCGACGCGGTCGTGCGCCTGCACGCACTCACCGACTCGATCGCGGCGTCGAATCCCGCGAACCAGGTGACGTCGATCAACCTCTCGCCGTTCGAACCGAACTCCTCGTTCCGCTTCGGCGCAGAGCCGCGCGACGTGTACGCAGACGCTGCAGCAGCGCGCCTGGGCAGTCGCACCGTGCTCCAGCAGCTCGAGGACGCAGCACGCGCGGTCATCAAGGCCTCCTGGTAGCGCGCCCGCGCCCAGCTCCCCCACGAACGGTTCACCCACACTGGAGATCACCATGCAGCTCGCAGCACCGACCACGGCCCCGAAGTTCACGATCATCGACCGTCGCGCCGAGCCGGGCGCGCTCATCAACAACGACCACCAGGTCGAGATCGCCAAGGGTGGCGTCACCGACATACGCGACCGGTCGATCACGAACCCGCTGCACCTGCTGACCGGCGGCGAACTCAGCGTCGGGCCGTTCACGCCGTCGTTCTTCGACCACCGCTCCACCCGTGCCGTCGAGACCAGCGGGAACGCGGCGTTGCAGGCTGCGATCACCGGGCTCACCGAGCTCGCGGGGTCGAAGGGCGTGAACGGCGTGATCGTCGACAACGTCGGCCCCAAGGGGCTCGTGTCGATGGTCGGCGGCATCGGGTACGAAGGCAGCACCAAGCTCGACGAGCAGCTGGGCGTCGACTACCTGACGCACGTCACCCAGTCGGCGCGAGAAGTGCTCGCACTGCTGGATGGCGTCAAGTGATCGTGAAGGTTGCCGCGATCCGCTAGTGGGCGCCGCACGGACCGGGTAGTGTCGCGCGCATGGATGCATCCGTCGCCGCCCCCGCCGCCCCTGACAACTCGATCGCCGCTTCGCTCAGCGAAGGCGTGAAGGTCTACGGCAAGGGCGACACCGCGGTGCGGGCGCTCGACGGGGTCGACATCTCGTTCGCCGCCGGTGGGTTCACCGCGGTGATGGGCCCGTCGGGCTCGGGCAAGTCGACGCTCATGCACTGCATGGCGGGGCTCGACACGCTCACGAGCGGTGCCGCAACCATCGGCGGCGAGCGTCTCGACCTGCTCAAGGACAAGGCGCTCACGCGGCTGCGTCGCCGCAAGGTCGGCTTCATCTTCCAGGCGTTCAACCTGATTCCGACGCTGACGGCGCGCGAGAACATCGAGCTGCCGCTCCGCCTCGACGGCGAGAGCCCCGACACGGCCTGGTTCGACGAGGTCACGACGCGGCTCGGCATCGCGGAGCGCCTTGACCACACGCCGACGGAGCTGTCGGGCGGCCAGATCCAGCGCGTCGCCGTCGCGCGGGCGCTCGTGTCGCGACCGTCGGTGATCTTCGCCGACGAGCCGACGGGCAACCTCGACACGACGTCGGGCGCGGAGGTGCTCGCACTCATGCGGGCCGCCGTGGATGACTACGGCCAGACCATCGTGATGGTGACGCACGACCCGAACTCGGCGAAGGTCGCTGACCGCGTCGTGTTCCTCTTCGACGGACACATCGTCGACACGCTCGACCACCCGACGGCCGACGGCGTGTTCGAGCGCATGCGGGCCCTGTCGTCGACGACCAGCGGGTCCTGACATGTTCCAGGTCGCGATCAAGGGTGTCTGGGCGCGCAAGCTGCGCCTGCTGCTGACGAGCATCGCCGTGGTGCTCGGCGTCGGATTCGTGTCGGGCGCGTTCTTCCTGACCGATTCGCTGCGCAGCTCGTTCGAGACGATCTTCACCGAGGCCGCGAGCGGCATCGACGTGCAGGTGCAGACGACCGAGTACAAGGAGCTGGCCAAGAAGCAGGCGACGAGTGGCCAAGCGGCGGTGCCGATCGACCTCGCACGGGTCGGCGTTCCGCCGTCGGTGATCGAGGAGATCCAGCAGGTCGATGGCGTGAAGCGCGTGGTCGGCAGCATCTTCGAGATCGGCGCGCAGCCGCTCGACCAGCAGGGTGACCCGATCAGCACGGGCGGCGCGCCGGCCTTCGCGGCGAACTGGGTGCCCGATGCCGCAGACATCGGGGCGCTGCGCATCGCCAAGGGTTCGGCCCCCGGGCCGGACGAGGTGATGCTCGACTCGGTCACGATGGATCGCGGCAAGTTCGACATCGGCGACAAGGTCACGATCGTCGTGCAGGGCGGGCGCAAGACGGAGTCGTTCACGATCTCGGGCATCGCGAAGTTCGGCGAGAGCGGCAGCCTCAACGGTGCATCGATCACGGTCTTCGAGACGAAGCGACTGCAGGACCTGCTCGACATGGGCGACCGCTTCTCGGCCGTCGACGCCGAGGCCGAGGCGGGCGTGACGCAGGAGCGCCTCAAGGCGCGTGTTCGCCAGCAGCTCGGCGCCGAGTACGACGTGATCACGGGCGCGGAGTTCACGCAGGAGCAGACCGACTCCATCGACACGGGCTTCCTCAACATCCTCCAGAACGTCATCCTCGGGTTCGCGGCCGTGGCGGTGTTCGTGGGAGCGTTCACGATCTTCAACACGTTCACGATCCTCGTCGGCCAGCGCACCCGGGAGTTCGGGTTGCTGCGGGCGATCGGGGCCGCGCGTCGGCAGATCCTCGGCATCGTCATCCTCGAGGCGATCGTGCTGGGCCTGGTCGCGTCGACGATCGGCATCCTGGCGGGATACGGCGTCGCCGCACTCCTGCGGGCGCTCATCAACGGCTTCGCGGGCGGCGGCATCCCGGAAGCGGCGTTCCCCCTGCGTTCGCGCACGATCATCGCGGCATACTCGGTCGGCATCATCGTCACGCTCGTCGCGTCGCTCCTACCGGCCTGGCGGGCGTCGCGGCTGTCGCCGCTCGAGGCGCTGCGCTCGAACTCCGCACAGGCGGGTCGGGGTTGGAAGGCCCCGGCCGTCGGTACACTGCTCCTCATCATCGGCGGGCTCCTCGTCGCCTCGGGCTTCCGCGCAGGCGACGACGCCACGACCAGCACCATCCTGTCGCTCATCGGTGGCGGCTTCGGCGTGGCGATCATCGGCATCGCCCTGTTGTCGCGCATCTTCATCGTGCCGGTGACGCGCCTCCTCTCACAGGCGCTGGGTCGCGGCACGACCGGTGAGATGGCGACGCGCAACGTGCTGCGCAACCGCGCTCGATCGGCGTCGACCTCGTCGGCACTCATGATCGGGCTCGCCCTCGCGTCACTGGTGCTCGTGTTCTCGGCATCGCTGGGCAAGACCGTCGACAGGCAGATCGACGAGGTGCTCGGTGCCGACATCACGATCTACAACTCGTCGCTCATGAACACGGGCGCCGGTGTCATCGAGCAGGACACGGTCGACGAGATCGAACGCACGAAGGGTGTCGACTCGCTCGCGACGCAGCGCTTCGGCAGCACGGTCTTCGGCACCGAGTTCCGGGCGAATGCCGACCTGCTCACGCTCTCCGCGCTGGACGCCGATTCGCTCTCCGAAGACGGCATGGTCGAGCTCGCGATGGTGAAGGGCACGAGCGATCCCGGCGATGGCGTGCTCGTGAACGAGGAGTTCGCGAAGGAGCACCGGCTCGCCGTCGGCGATCGTGCCGAGTTCGCCTTCCCGACCGACACCTCCCGCAAGCTCGGGGTACGCGGGATCTTCGAGGAGAACGACCTCGTCGGCGCGCCCGTCGTGACGTCGATCGAGACGTTCGATGCCGTCGAACCCACGCAGCTGCGCGCGGCCGGCTTCGTCTACGTCGACGTCGACGAGCGCACCAAGCCCCGCGTGGTCGTCGATCGCATCACGAAGCGCCTCGGCAAGGACGGCAAGTTCCTCGAGGTGCTCGACAGCGAAGCGCTGCGCAAGGTGTTCACCGACCAGCTCAACCCGATCCTCGGGCTCGTGCTGGGCATGCTCAGCCTCTCGCTCGTGATCGCGCTCTTCGGCATCGGCAACACGCTCGCGCTCAACGTGTTCGAGCGCACCCGCGAGATCGGCCTCATGCGCGCCGTCGGCGGAACGCAGACCCAGGTGCGCCGCATGATCCGGGTGGAGTCGGTGCTCGTCGCGCTGTTCGGCGCGGTCGTGGGTGTCGCGGTCGGCCTCGCGGCTGGACGGGCACTGATCGGTGCACTCGCGGACGACGGATTCGTGTTCGCCGTGAATCCGGTGAGTATCATCCTCGTGCTTCTGGGTGGATTCGTCGCCGGGCTCATCGCCTCGGTGCTGCCTGCGCGACGCGCCGCGAAGACCGACGTGCTCGCCGCGATCGCTGCCGAATAACGACGTAGCCGCGCTACAGGGCGCGATGGCGCCGCCGGTCGGGTGCCCGGGCTGGTATCCTCAGGGGCGTGACTACGACACGGAAATTCGCCGATATTCCCGGCATCTCAGCGCATACGATCGAGGCCCTCTCCAAGAAGGGTATCCTCGAGACCTTCCCGATCCAGGCACTCGTGCTGGATGACGCGCTCCAGGGGCGCGACATCCTCGCCAAGGCGCCGACCGGATCCGGCAAGACCTTCGCCTTCGCCATCCCGATCATCGAGCGCATCACGGCCGACGCCGCGATTCCCAGCTCGGTCGTGCTGGTGCCGACCCGCGAGCTCTGCGTGCAGGTCGTCGAGGAGTTCGAGATCCTGCTCGCCGATTCCGACATCGAGGTCGCCCCGGTCTACGGTGGCACGAACCTCGAGACGCAGGCCAAGCGCGCAGCGAGCGCCCACGTGCTCGTGGCGACGCCCGGGCGCATGCTCGACCTCATCAACCGCGGTCTCATCGACCTCGGCAACGTGCACACGTTCGTGCTCGACGAGGCCGACCGCATGCTCGACATGGGCTTCCAGCCCCAGACCGACCGCATCGAGGCCGCGATCCCGAAGGATCGCCACACGATGTTCTTCAGCGCCACGCTCGACGGTCGCGCCGGCCGCATCGCCAAGCGCTACACCAACGACGCGCTCCGCTTCGAGGTCGAACGACCCGAGGGCCAGGAGACCGACATCGAGCACCGCTTCGTGAAGGTCGGCCGCGGCACCAAGATGGCCACCCTCGTCGAGATCCTCGAGGCAGAGAGCGAGAAGCCGGGCCTGACGCTCATCTTCTCCCGCACCAAGCGCGGTGCCGACTCGCTCAACCGCGACCTCAACGCACGTGGCATCCCCACCGAGGCGATGCACGGCGACATGCCCCAGAACGTGCGCGAGAAGACGCTCGCCAAGTTCGAGAAGGGCGAGCTCAAGATGCTCGTCGCGACCGACGTCGCAGCGCGCGGCCTCGACCTCGACGACATCACGCACGTGGTGCACTTCGACGCGCCCGACGATCGAGCCGACTACGTGCATCGCTCGGGACGAACCGGTCGCGCCGGCCGCACCGGCATCGCGACCTGCCTGATCCTCGACGAGGACGAGTACGTCATGGGCCGCGTCGCCGAAGACCTCGGCCTCGAGGAGCAGTACCTCGCCGCCGGCCTGCGCATCATCCCGCCGCGCATGGCATACAGCGGCAAGGGCACCAACGGCACGCGCCGGCTCGCCGGCTGGGGCAGCAAGCAGATCAACACGCACAAGCGCCCGGGGCCGCGCCGCTAGTCACGCAGCGCGCCACCCAGTGTTCCAGCGACGGGCTCCTTCGGGGGCCCGTCGCTGCCTCGGGGGTCAGGCGTCGCGGTCGGCGCGCCCGCGTGAGCGCGCGATGAGCCAGGCGCCGGCGCCGATCACGGTGCCGGCGAGCACGCTCATGCGGGCCGGGCTGTGGGTGAGGCTCGTCGCCGCGCCCTTCGCCTTGGCCTTCGCAGCCTTCTTGGCCTGCTTGCGTGCGAGCGGCAGCACGACCTTGCTCACGACGTAACCGATCGCGGCGTACTTCTTCGTGTTGCGCACTGCGTGGACCTCCGAGGGATGCTGCTGACACGGGAGAGCTACCCGAGCACCGCTCCCCGAAACGACGAAGGGCCCCCGCGGCGATCGCCGGGAGGCCCTGCGACTGACAGTGCGGCGCAGCTCAGACCGTTGCGGGCTTGCGCTTCGGCGGCATGTGCACGACCTGACCGAGTGCGTCGAGCCCGGCTTCCTTGATGCTCTCGGCGAGCGTCGGGTGCGCCTGGATCGAGTGTGCGATCGTCTCGATCGTGCTCTCGGCCTCCAAGGCGTTGACGCCGGCGGAGATCATGTCGCTCACGTGCGAGCCGACCATCACCACGCCGAGCAGCTCGTGCCAGCGGGTCTCGTAGATGACCTTCACGAAGCCCGTGGTGTCGCCGTAGATCTGCGCGCGGGAGTTGGCCGCGAACGGGAAGCTGCCGACCTGGATGTCGTCACCGTACTGCTCGCGCGCCTGGGCCTCGGTGAGGCCGACCGCCGCGACCTCGGGATCGGTGTAGACCACGCGGGGCACGGCCTTGTAGTCGATGAGCGCGGCGTGGCCGAGTGCGTTCTCGGCGGCGACCTCACCCTCGCGGCTCGCGGTGTGCGCGAGCTGGTACTTACCGGCGACGTCGCCGATCGCGAAGATGTGCGACACGTTGGTGCGCATCTCGGCGTTGGTCGCGATGCCCGCGCGCGGATCGAACGCGACGCCCGCGGCCTCGAGGCCGAGGTCGACGACGTTCGGGGTGCGGCCGGTCGCGACGAGCACGATGTCAGCCTCGACGCTGCCGCCACCCTTCGCGTTGGAGAAGTGTGCGGTGACGCCCGAGGCTGAGCCCTCGAGGCGCTCGACGCGGGAGCCGAGCTCGAGCGTGATCTTCTTCTTCTTGAAGGCCTTCTCGATCTCCTTGACCGCGTCGGCATCCTCGTTGGCGATGAGGTGGTCGAGCATCTCGATGATCGTGACCTCGCTCCCGAACGAGGCGTAGATCGCCGCGAACTCGGAACCGATGACGCCGCCGCCGAGCACGACCACGCGCTTCGGCTGGGTCTCGAGGGCGAGCATGCCGGTCGAGACGACGCAGCGCGACTCGTCGATGCCGGGGATCGGCGGGCGCGACGGGCTGGAGCCCGTGGCGATGATCGCCTTGTCGAAGGTGGTGCGGTCGCCGTTGATCGACAGCGTGTTGGCGTCGACGAACTGTGCGGTGCCGAGGAGCGCATCGATGCCGTTGGCCTTGATGAGGCCGGCGACCCCGCGCGTCAGGCCCTCCACCGTCTTGTTCTTGTTGCGCGCGGCCCGGCCGAAGTCGAGCTCGATGTTCGACGCCATCACGCCGAACTGCTCCGCCTTCTTCATGTGGTCGAGCAGCCACGCGCTCTGCACGAGCGCCTTCGTGGGGATGCAGCCGACGTTGAGGCAGGTACCGCCGGCGGTCTCACGGGAGTCGACGATGCCGACCTTGGCACCGAGCTGCGCGGCGCGAATGGCGGCGACGTAGCCGCCAGGTCCTGATCCGATGACGACGACGTCGTAATGGGCGCTCATGTGTTCGCTGCTCCTCTGTCGGGACGGGCATCGCTCCATGTGGAGCGCATCCGTGGGCTCGCCTGCATCCTAGAGGATGGCGCGACGCTTCGCCTCTCGGCTCAAGGCCGGGCCGACACGCGCCGATGCGGCTCCTGATGCCGGAAGAAGGTCGACAACCCCTGCTCGAAGCTGCGACGTCAACGACGCCGTGGCGTTGGTACCGTCCCGCGGTCTGGGCGTTCGCGCTCGCGACCGCCATCCTGTGGTGCGTCGGCTCGGCCCCGGTCAGCGTCGACAACTGGTCGTTCGTGGCGACGCTCGTCGTGCTCGGTTGGGTGGCCGACCTCGCCGCCGTGCGCGTGCAGGAGGGCATGCCCGTCTCCGCCGCCCACTTCGCCGCGCCGTTCGCGGTGATCGCCGCCGGGGTGCCGGGCGGTCTCGCCGCCGCCATCGCCTGCCTCGTCGGGCGCGCCGTGTGGAACCGCCGCGACTGGAACTCCTTCGACGTCGCCGTCAACGTCGTCGCCACGAGCGTCGCCGGCGCCGTGTGGCAGCTCTCGGTGCTGCTGCCCGGCCCGAGCGTCGTGATACCGGCCGTGCTCACCGTCACGGCCTACTCCGCCACCCGCTCCCTCGTCAACCTCGGCTGGTCGCAGGAAGCCCGGTCGCGTGGCATCGGCATCCCGTCGGTCACGGTCTCCATCGGTCGCCTCATGCTCGCCGCCGGCCTGCTTTTCACGCCGTCGATCGCGCTGCTCCACGCCGACCGCACGAGCCTGCTCGGCGCGCTCGTGCTGCTCACGCTGCCG
>JAOPYW010000330.1 GCA_025964405.1 Thermoleophilia bacterium
GGCGCCCCGCACGGGCGCCTCGCCTGCACCGGGGCGCTGACCGCGCCGCGCGTCGTGCGCCCCTAGCGCTGCGCGCGGCGGTCGCGCCGCAGCTTGAGCTGCCAGACCTTGACCATCGCCTCGGTGACGATCGAGCCCGTCATCTTGCTCTCGCCGAACTCGCGGTCGATGAAGATGATCGGCACCTCCAGCACCGAGAAACCCTTCTGCCGCGCCCGGTAGGTGAGCTCGATCTGGAAGGTGTAGCCCGCCGCCTCGACCCGGTCGAAGTCGATCGCCTCGAGCACGCGCCGGTGGAACAGCTTGAAGCCGCCGGTCAGGTCGCGCACCCGCAGGCCGAGGATGGTGCGCGCGTAGAAGCTGCCACCCCGCGAGATGATGCGCCGGCTGAGCGGCCAGCCCTTCACGCCGCCGCCCGTCACCCCGCGGCTGCCGAGGATGAGGTCGGCCTGCGTCGACGCGGCGATCAGGCGGTGCACGTCCTTCGGGTCGTGCGAGAAGTCACAGTCCATCTCCATGACCAGCTCCGCACCCGCGTCGAGCGCGACCTGGAAACCCGCGAGGTAGGCGCGCCCGAGGCCTTCCTTCGCCGTGCGGTGCAGCACCTGCACCCAGTCGAACTCCTCGGCCATGCGGTCGGCCACGGCGCCCGTGCCGTCGGGGGAGCCGTCGTCGATGACCAGCACCGTCACGCGCGCGAGCCCGTGCTCGCTGCGCTCGACCGCGAGCGCACGGATCATGCGCTCCAGGTTCTCGAGCTCGTTGTAGGTCGGCAGGCAGATCCAGGTGTTCTGCTGCGTGGGGTCGGTGGCGATCGCGTCAGGGGTCACGGCCCGGAGCGTTCCCACGCACGATGCGGTCTAAGCAACGTCAGCAATGACAATGATCCACACCCTGATTCACTATCCGGCAGGTTCGCAAACTGAAGCGAGTTTCCTGCACGACGGGGCAGGCATGATCACCCCATGTTGAATCTCATCTGGCTCATCGTAGTCATCCTCATCGCCCTGGCCCTCGCGAAGTGGGTCGGCGCTGCCGTTGGCGGCATCGTCGGCGTCATCCTCGCCCTGCTGGTCTTCTTCTTCGTCTTCCGGGCGGGTGCCGATGCGTAACGACCAGGTCGTCTCAGAGCAGCGCGTCGCGCGCAACTCGGTGGCGCGACCGGCATGGAGCCCGGCACAGGGCATCGCGCTCGTCGTCGGCATCCTGTACCTCGTGATCGGCGGCATCGCGCTCGCTCGCACCGGGTTCAGCTTCGACGCGCTCGACAAGGCAGATGTCGCAGGCCTCGGCCACACCGTCTGGATGGGGCTGGCGACGCTGGTCTACGGCCTCATGGTGCTCGGCGCCGGCGCACTCCCTGGTGCAGACCGCGGCGGCCTCGTGTTCGCGGGCATCCTCGGCATCGCGGGTGGCATCGTCATCGCCGTGCAGTGGGAGTCGTTCGAGCGCGTGCTGGGCGTCGACCAGACCAACGGCGTCATCTACGCGCTCACCGGAGCGGTGCTCCTGGTGACTGCGATGGTCGCCCCGGTCTACCGCTCACGCGGTCGCGCCGACACCGTCGTCGACGAGCAGGCCTACGACGCCCGTTACTGACCCTCCGACCGATCGCGTGTGAAGGCGCGGCCGGCACCTACACACCCAGGGGAGCTGCGCGCAGGCGCGGCTCCCCTATTTCTTCGCGACCTTCACGACGGTCGTGTCGGAGACCGCGACGCCGTCGTCGCCCGTGGCGCTCAGCACGAGGCGGTAGGTGCCCGCCGGCACGAACTTGCCCTTGACCTTGCCGCTCCAGGTGACGACGTTCGCGCCGCTGCGGCCCTTGACGCTGAGGGTCCCGAGCACCTTCGTGCCCTGCTTGATCGTGAGCTTCGTCGTGGCTGCGGCCGACAGCGCGTAGCGCACCGCGACGGGCTTGCCGACCTTCGCCTTGAGGCTGGGTGACGACGCGACGAGTGCGAGCGACGACGGGCCAGCCGGGCCCGCGGTTCCCGGGGCTCCAGCAGCTCCGGGAGCGCCGGCGGCACCCGCGGCGGGAGCACCGAAGATCGCCGGCGTCACGCCAGCAGCGACGTTGTTGAACACGCGCGTGTCGAACGAGATGTCGATCGCACCGGTGCCTGACGCGGCGAACGCGACGTCGTTGCCGAACAGCGTGCTGTGGTCGACCCAGATCCGGGTCGCGTTGCCGGCGCTGATGGCCGTGGCGGTGCCGGAGATCGTGCTCGCGCCGAGGAAGGCGTTGACCGAGCCCGCACCCGTCGGTGCGAGGTTGATCGCGCTGCCGCACGTGCGCTGCACCGTGAGGTCGGTCATCGTCGCGTTCGTCGCGCCCGTCGACACGAAGTTGACCCCCGCGGTTCCGAAGCCGGTGATGTCGACGTTGTCGAGGGTCAGCGAGCGCGCGCTCGACACCCGGATGCCCGACAGGCTGGCGCCGCAGGCTCCCACTCCAGAACCGAGGCCCTGGATCTGCACGTTGCGGAGCGTGACGTCGTCAGCAGCGCCCGCCACGACGTTGACGCCGTTCGTGCCGGATACCAGCATGCTCGCCTCGAAGCCGCCGCCGTCGAGCGTGATCGACTTCGTGATCGTGACACCGCCGAAGCCGCCCGGATCCATGGCGTCGATCTCGCCACCTGCATCGGTCTTGCTGATCGCGCCGGCCCAGGTCTTGCAGGGAGCGGTGCGCGAGCACGGGTTCACGTCGTCGCCGACACCCGACACCCAGGTGCGCGTCGCCGCGCTCGCATGGCTCGCGGCGCCGAGCAGCGCGAGCAGCACGAGGAGGGTGGCCAGGGGTACGAATTTGAGGCGCGGGAGGAGGGTCATGCGGCGAAACTACCGATTCCTCACGGGCTCGCCTAGTCCCTCCCGGCCGCGCAGCCGGGTGCGGCCACGCTCACCGGGCAGCGCTGCGCGTAGCGCTCCCCGGCGTGGGTACCCTCGCCCGAAGCCGCGCACCACGTGCGGCAACCACCGAGGAGCCTCCATGCCCACCAGTACCACCGGTCACGTCGTCACCACCGAGCCGAACACCCAGCACGTCGAGGTGCTGAGCGCCGACGGCACGCACACGATCGCCACCAGCGATCGCGGCCACGTGCTGCACGAGACGGGCATCCAGGACCGTTGGTACATCCCGGTCGAGGACGTGCACGTCGAGCTCACCGCGAGCAACACGACGAGCCACTGTCCGTTCAAGGGCGACGCGTCGTACTGGACGCCCGAGCTGGGCACGGGCAACCCGCTCACCGACGCCGCGTGGAGCTACGAAGACCCGAAGGAGGCCGCCCACGCCGTGAAGGGCGCGGTCAGCTTCTGGGGCGACAAGGTGCAGGTGCTGGTCGACGGCGAGCCCGTCACGATCTAGGGGGAGCCGTGCGCGGGCGCGTCGGGCGAACGGCTCGACGCGCCCGGTAGGGTGCCGACATGCGCAACCACGAGATCGCCGCCGCCTTCGACGAACTAGCCGACCGCCTCGCGCTGCAGGACGAGAAGCCGTATCGCTACATGGCGTATCGCGCCGCGTCGAAGCTCTTCCGGAGCATGGGCGAGTCGGTGCAGCAGCGCTCGGAGGCCGGCACGCTCATCGAGCTCGAGGGCGTGGGCCCGGCGATCGACGAGAAGGTGCGGGAGCTGCTGGCGACCGGCACCTTCCCCGCCCTCGACAAGGCGCGCGCAGCCGTGCCCGACGACATGCTCGCGCTCAACCGCATCGCGGGCATCGGGCCGAAGAGCGCCCAGAAGATCCACGCCGCACTCGCGGGGCGCAGCGTCGACGAGCTGGTCGAACAGGCGGGGCTCGGCACGCTCCAGCCCGAGGACGGCATCACCGCGAAGTTCGTCGGACTCCTCGCGGCGGAGGCACGGCAGCGCGCCGACGGCGGCGTCGATGCGTCGGCGACCGAGGGCATCCCGCGGGGCGCCGACGGGCAGCCGCTCCCCGGGCACTGGATCCTGCGCGACCAGGCCCGCACGATCATCGAGCAGGTCGCGGAGGAGCTCGACGCGCTCCCCGACGTGGCCGACGCGGCACCGTCGGGCGCGTATGCGCGCGGGCGCGAAGTCGTGCGCGGCGTGACCGTCGTCGCCACGAGCGTGGCGCCGGACGCGGCTGCCGACGCCGCGGCCGAGCACCTGCTGGCGCGGGGCTACGAGCGCACGGAGGATGCCCCCCGCTCGCCGCTGCTCACGGGCATCGACGCTGCAGGCGCGGCGCAGCTCGACCTCGTGACCCCGTCGGGCATCGGCACCGTGCTCGTGCTGGCCACGCCGGCCGCGCGGGCGCTGGCCGAGGACCAGCTCGCCGGACCGCGCGCGTGGCTCGAGCACGCTGCCGCGACGTCGGGTGAGCCGGCCGTGCCGTTCGAGCTGCGCGAGCGCGTGCTCGCGGGCGAGCTCGCGGCAGCGGACGTGCCCCGCGACCTGGTCGAGGCGCGCCAGCTGCGCGGCGAGCTGCACGCGCACTCGGAGTGGTCCGACGGTCACCACCCGATCATCGACATGGCGCGCGCGGCGCGCGGCCGCGGCGACGAGTACTACCTCGTGAGCGACCACTCCGCGCCCTACGCCATGGTGGGTGGGCTCGGGCACGACCGTCTCGTCGAACAGGCGGCCGAGATCGCGAACGTCAACGAGGTGCTGGCGGCAGAGCACGCGGCCGGTGGGGCGCCCGGCTCCCCCGACCACGTGCCGGCGTTTCGCGTGCTCCACGGCTCCGAGGTGGAGATCGGCGCCGACGGCACGCTCGGCCTGCCCGACGACGACCTCGCGATGCTCGACTGGGTCGTCGCGTCGATCCACATCTCCCAGCGCCAGACCGCGGAGCAGCTCGTCGCGCGCATGACGAAGGTCATCACGAACCCGCTCGTCGACGCGATCGGGCACCCGACGAGCCGCAAGCTGCTCGCGCGCCAACGCACGGCGCTGCCGATCGACACGCTCATCGAACTCGCCGCCGCGCACGACGTCGTGCTCGAGATCAACGCCCACCCGCACCGGCTCGACCTCGATTCGGAGCAGGCGCGGCGGGCGCTCGACGCCGGGGTCAGGCTCACGGTCAACACCGACGCCCACTGGATCCACGACCTGCGCCACCGCGACCACGGCATCGCGGTCGCGCGCCGCGCCGGGGCCCGCACGCGCGACGTGGTCAACACGCTCCCGATCGACGAGCTGCTCGCGGGGCGGCGTCGCCACCGCGGCTGAGTCAGGCTCCCCGCCGTGCGGCCGCAGCGGGTCACCAATTTCGACATTGCCTCACGCGGCTCGGAATCCCTGCTAGTGTGAGCCCTGTCGTCGTTCACTCGGAACGACGGGGTTGTACGTTCGCTATCCGGTTTCGCGGTGGGTGATCTTGTTCGACCCGCCCCACGAAATGATCGGTAGCACCGTTTGACCAGCACCACCTTCGGCCCGGGCGTCACGCCGGCCGTTGCCGCCGCCCTCGAGGCCCGCGGCATCACCTCCCTCTTTCCCATCCAGCAGGCCGTCGTGCCGCACGCTGCCGACGGACGCGACATCCTCGCCCGCTCCCCCACGGGATCCGGCAAGACGATCGCGTTCGGCATCCCGCTCGTGCAGGGGCTCGACGACGATCCGGGCATCCAGGCCCTCGTGCTCGTGCCCACGCGTGAACTCGCGGTGCAGGTCGCGACCGAGCTCGGCTCCCTCACCCATCACCGCGTGCAGACCGTCTTCGGTGGCGTGAAGCAGGGCGCCCAGGTCACGGGCGCCAAGCGCGCCGCGATCGTGGTCGCCTGCCCGGGCCGCCTT
>JAOPYW010000312.1 GCA_025964405.1 Thermoleophilia bacterium
GCCACCGCACCGAAGCGTTCACGCCTGTGGGGCGACCCCACTGGCGCGAACCCCCTCGCGATGTTCACCCGGGGTGGCGAGGCCGCCGCTCCCGCAGCGGGCGCTGAGGCTGCCGTCGCGGGCGACGTCGCAGCTGCAGCCACTCAGCGCTCCTCGCGCCTGTGGGGCAACCCTGAGGCCGCCAACCCGCTCGCAGCATTCGGCGAACGTCCGCTTGCGCAGGTCGAGGCCGCACTCGAAGTCGTCGACGGTCCGGTGGCGCAGGCCGAGACGAAGCTGTCGCTCCTCGACGAGCTCGTCGCGAAGTTCCACATGCCGTTGCTCGCGGCGGGCGGCAGTGCCGCACCAGGGGCAGCTGCCGAGGTCGTCGAGGCCGCCGCGAAGGAAGCCGGTCCGCTCAAGCAGGCGCTCGCCGGCGCGCGGGGCGCGTCGATCGGTGAGATCGCCAACGTGCTCAACTTCGGAAAGGGTGCCCCTGAGCTCCCCGGAACCGTGGCGCAGGTCTACGAACGCATCGGAGCGAGTGCGGCTGGCGAGGGCGCAGGCGTGCTCGAGCGTGCGCTCGGGCTGGCCGGCAAGGTCGCGCCGAGGATCTAGGCAATACCGCCGTCGGGACACGGCACAGCGACGTACCAAGGGACGAACAGCATGACCTTCATCGACAGCCTCAAGTCACGCATGATGCCGCGCGGCGCAGACCCCCGCGGGATCTTCGCGCCCCCCGGCGCCAACGGCCCCGTGAAGTTCTGGGACCTCGCAGCGACCTACGACGGGCCGTTCTCCGAGCAGGTGCTGACGAAGCTCGAGGAGGCCGGCAAGGTCGCGCCCGGCACCGCCGAGCGCGCTGCGTCGGGTGCGGGCCACGCGCCGCTGTGGGGCTCGCCCGAACCGATCGTCGCCTCGCTGCAGGGCGGCATCGGCGGCGCCGAGCAGGCAGGTCGCGCGGCGGCTGGAACTGCAGGGGGAGCTGCGGGCGGAGTCGCAGGCCTCGCAGGTGGCGCAGCCGCAGCAGCCGGTGGCGCCGCGATGGTGCCCGTGAACCCGATCTACCAGAGCCCGCTCTACGCCTCGCTGGGCTTCTCGGGACAGGTCAACGTGCCGATGATGGCCGCCGACGCAGCGGGCAGTGCGAGCCACGCCGCGGCCGACGTCGCCGGGAGTGCAGCTGCATCCCTCGTCGACGACGCAGCCGGCCTCGTCGACGACGTCGCTCCCCTCGCCGCTGACCTCACCGCAGGTGGTGCTGCAGCCGGCGCGCATGCGATGACCGCCGAGCAGGTGCTCATGCAGGGCTTCGAACACTTGAGCGGGCTGCCCAACGTCGACCGCCCGGGCATCCTCGCCGCGGCCATCGACACGCGTGCCGCCGCCGGCAAGGGCGTCGAGTCGTTCGACGTGCTCACCCGTGCGCTGCTCGACGGCCCCATGGAGGATTCCGCACCCGCCCTCCGCTCGGCGATCGACTCCTACGCCGCCAAGGTGATCGAGGGTGCCGGCGGGCTCGCGCCCGCAGCCGCCAAGGTCGCCGAGGGTGCCGCTCCAGCGGCGCACCTGCTCGAGGAGGCGGCCCCGGCCCTCGCGAAGGCCGCGGCGGAGTTCGCCTCGCCGGCCGCGCGCGCCTTCGCCGAACTCTCGCCCACGATGGCAGCCGTCGTGCGCGCTGCAGGTCCGATCGAACTCAATGCCATCCGCGGCGCGTCAGCCTTCGTGCGGCCGCTCGAATCGAGCACGACCGCGTGCCTCACGGGCGTGGCTGAGTTGATGACCCGCGTGCACCTCTAGCGGATCGGCGCACCAGGTTCGACCGCGTGTCAGAGCGCGGAGGCGATGATGCTCAGGCTCGCGGTGAGCGAACCCGTCGGCGCCAGCGCCGACGGCACCTGCGCCGCGGCGAGCGAGATGCTCACCGGATCGTTGACCTGCGCCGTGGTGCGCTGGGCCACGACGATGCTCGTGGTGGGAACACCGCGGAAGAGCTCGCCCTGCCCGCCGGCCGCGGTCACCCACGGGCTGCCGGGGTAGTTGACCGATGCCTGGTTGTCGGCGATCGGGTCACCGACCGCGATGCCGGCGTGCGTCGAGTTCGGCACCGCGCTGGCTGGAACCATGGGGCTCGACTGCATGTCGGGGATCCCACCCGTTCCCGCATGCAGCAGGGGAGCTGCGCCCGCGTTGCGGACGTGCACCACGTAGCCGAGCGGATTCGTGGTCGAGACCTTCCACGTGAGGCGGCCGGCCTGCACGTCGGTGCCGGTGAGCGCGCCGAGGCCGAGCGTCGGCGGGCCCGAGGCGAACGTCGTGTCGGTGCAGCCGTCGGTGTCGAGCGGCGCGAGCTCCTTCGTGCAGAGCGGCGTGCCCTGCTCGAGCGTGGTGGGGTCGCTGAGGGAGAGCGTGCCGATCACGTTGGCGCTGGGGGCCACGGTGCCGCTGGAGGCGCCGAACCCGGTGCCGGAGACCGCCAGTGCCGCCAGGGCGAGGGCGATCAGCAGCCCTGCGACGCGGGGCGTCGGCAGCAGGCGCCAGGCGCCATGGAGCTGCGGGCGGTCGTCACGGGTGCGGGCAGGGGCGGTCGACATACCCAGTCCCTATCGGCACGCGCACCGCTCCCCTTGAAGGTTCGAGTCGTGGCGGGAAGTGGCGGAGCGGGCCCGCTCGCGAAATGCGGCTCGACATCGATTCGCATATGCCTGTATGATTCTTCGTCGCTGCCCGGACTCGGGATGCGCATTCGTGCGCTCCTTGCCCATCGGGTCGCCGGAATCCGATTCGAAGGTACCCATGAAGACCTACAGCCCCAAGCCCCGCGAAGTGAAGCAGGAATGGTTCGTCGTCGACGCCACTGGCAAGACGCTCGGCCGCCTCGCCACGCAGATCGCGCAGACCATCACCGGCAAGCTCAAGCCGCAGTACGCGCCGCACGTCGACGTCGGTGACTACGTCATCGTGCTCAATTGCGACAAGATCCGCGTGACCGGCAACAAGCTCACGCAGAAAATCTACTACCGCCACTCGGGTTTCCCGGGCGGGCTCAAGCAGCGCACGCTCGCCGAGCAGCTCAAGCGCCATCCGGAGGAAGTCATCCGCAAGGCCGTGAAGGGCATGACGCCGCGCAACCGGCTCGGCGCCGCGCAGCTCAAGAAGCTCAAGATCTACACGGGTGACACGCATCCCCACGAGAACTTCAACCCGCAGCCGCTTCCCGGCTTCGAGAACTAAGGCATGAGCATGGCTGACGAGACCGTGAACGAAGCAACCGAGACCGAGGCGCCCGCCGCCGAGGCCACCGAGACCCCGAAGGCCGACAACGCCGAGGGCACGTCGGAAGGCACGAGCGAAGGCACGTCGGAGGGCACGTCCGAAGACGAGGCCCAGGCCGAGATCGACCTCGAGGCCATCAAGGCGCTCGTGTCGAAGCCGGCCAAGGACGCCCGCTACGCCGCCACCGGCAAGCGCAAGCGCTCCGTGGCTCGCGTCATCCTGACGCCGGGTGATGGCACGTTCTGGGTCAACGGTCGCGACCTCGACACCTACCTCGACCGCTCGAGCGACCGCGCACTCGTGCTCGCCCCGCTCATCGAGGCAGGCGCCGCCGGTGCCTACAACGTGCGCATCCGCGTGCACGGAGGCGGCATCACCGGCCAGACCGGTGCCATGCGCCACGGCATCTCCAAGGCACTCGCCGAGATCGATCCCGCCGTGCGTACGACGCTGAAGGGCAAGGGCTTCCTCAAGTTCGACACCCGCCAGGTCGAGCGCAAGAAGGCCGGTTTCAAGAAGGCACGCAAGAAGCCGCAGTTCAGCAAGCGTTGATCGCAGATCGACGCGCAGCTCGCTGCGTATCGCGTTATCGAAGGGCCTCGACGTTCGCGTCGGGGCCCTTCGTGCGTCGGCGGCCCCTGGGCTGGGAGCGCCGGGCGCGCCGAGAGCGCCGAGAGCGCCGGGCGCGCGGGCGCTCGGCCCATTTCGGCTCGACCTGGTGCCGGTCAGCGCACACCTGCGAGCATCGGGCGCCTCAGTCGACGAGGCGGCGGGTCATCTGTCGGATGGCGATGCGCCACAGCACCAGGGACCAGGCGACCAGGAAGCCGACGTGCCACAGGTCGATCATCCCGTGCCAGCCGAACACCGCTCCCCTGACCAGCTCGACACAGTGGAACAGGGGGTTTGCCTGGGCGAGCGCCTGCGCCCAGTCGGGCAACTGCGACAGCGGGAAGAACGTGCCGGCGGTCAGCATGATCGGCGTGAGCACGCCCGTCATGACGTAGCTGAAGTTGTCGATCGAGTTGAGCGTGGCGGCGATGGAGATGCCGAACAGCGACCAGCCGAGGCCCGAGATGAAGCAGATGGCCGGGAGCGCGAACATGCCCCACGACGGGTCGAGCCCGAAGAACGTCGCCACGATGACGGGCGCGCAGCCGTAGACGCCGGCGCGTACGCCGATCCAGAGTGCTTCTGCCGTGACGACCTCCTCGGTGTCGACGGGGGCGGCGAGGATGGCGTCGTACGTGCGCTGGAACTTGTACTTCACGAACGTCGAGAACATCGAGGGGAAGGCGCTGCTGTACATCACCGACATGCCGACGGTGCCGGTGGCGATGAAGTCCAGGTAGCGGAACCCGTCGACCTCGTCGACGAGTGCACCGATTCCGAACCCGAAGGCGAGCAGGTAGATGACCGGCTCCATGATCGAGCTGAAGGCCGACGAACGCCAGAACGACGAGTAGTTGATGAGCTCGCGCATGAGCACGCCCATCAGTGCGGGGCGCTCGAGGCGGCCGATGCGTTCGGGCTGGGGCTGCACGGGGGTGGTGCTCATGCGATCTCCTCGCCCGTCAGCAGGACGAACACGTCTTCGAGGTTGGCGGTGCGGCGCTGCGTGCTCGACTCGAAGCCCGTAGGCGCGGCGTCGCCGCCGAGCACGGTGACCGACGTGCCGGTGCGTCGCGTCGGGCGTCCTGTCGCGTGTGCCACGGTCTCGACCTCGCTCAGCATGGTGGGTGGGCCGAAGACCTCCCAAGCGAGCTCGCCCGCGTGCTCGGCGACGAGGCCGCTGGGCGCGCCGGTGGCAACCGCCGTGCCGTGCGAGACGATCGTCACGGTGTCGCAGAGGCGCTCGGCTTCCTCGATGTAGTGCGTCGACATCAGGATCGACGTGCCCTCGCTGCGCAGCCGTTCGATGAGCGCCCACAGCTCCTGCCGTACCTGGGGGTCGAGGCCCACCGTCGGTTCGTCGAGCAGCACCAGGCGCGGTTGGTGCACGAGTGCGCGTGCGATGAGCAGTCGCCGCCGCATGCCGCCGGAGAGCTTGTCGACCTTCGCGTCACGACGATCGGTGAGCCGCGCGATGTCGAGGGCGCGCTCGACGGCGGCCCGGCGATCCGCCTTGGGGATGCGGTACAGGTGGCAGAACACGATCAGGTTCTGCTCGACGGTCAGCGTCACGTCGAGGTTGTCGAGCTGGGGCACGACCCCGCACTGCGCCCGCGCCTGCTTGCTGTCATCGGGGAGCCGATAGCCGAGCACCGACAGCTCGCCCTCGTCGGCGATGGCCTGCGCCGTCAGCAGGCGCATCGTCGTCGACTTGCCGGCGCCGTTCGGCCCGAGCAGCCCCACGCAGGCGCCGTCGGGCACCACGAGGTCGAGCCCGTTCACGGCAGTGATCTCGCCGAAGCGCTTGACGACGCCGCGGAGCTCGATGGCGGGCGGTGCAGAGGAGGTCATGGGAGCCGACTACCCCGGCCGACCGCCCTGCAATCGATCGTGCGCGTCAGGCGGCGTCGAGCCAGCGGGCGGATGCGGGGGTGGTGGTGGGAGCCGTGGCGGTGACCGATGTCTGGCCATCGGTATCTCCGCCGGTCGCCGTGCGCGCCAGTGAGCCGGCGAGCTGGCTCAGCTCGCTCGCCGTGGCGGAGACCTCCTGCATGGATGCGGCGGTCTCCTCGGTCGCGGCCGACACCTGCTCGGTGTGGCTCGAGGCCTCGGTCGCGAGTTCGACGGCTTCCTCGGCGGAGCGCCGGATGGCATCGGCCTGGCTCGCCACGTCGGCGACGCTGCGCTCGATCGCGAGGAACGCATCGCGTGCCTCGGCGACCGTGCGGCCACCCTCGCTCGCCTGTTCGGCGCTCTGCTGCACCGCCTCGACGGTGCGGCGGGTCTCGGCCTGGATCTCGTTGACGATCGCGGTGATCTGCGCGGCCGAGCGCTGGCTCTCCTCGGCGAGCTTGCGCACCTCGTCGGCGACGACCGCGAAGCCTCGGCCCTGGTCGCCCGCGCGCGCCGCCTCGATCGCGGCGTTGAGTGCGAGGAGGTTCGTCTGGTCGGCGATGGCGGTGATCGTCTCGACGATGCCGCCGACCCGCTCGCTCTTGGTGGCGAGCTCGCTGATCGCCGTGCTCATCTCCGCGGCGCCCGTCGTGAGCGTCGCCACGGCGGTGCTCGCCCGGTCGACCGACTCCACGCCGCCTGCGACGACGCCGCGGGCGTCGGCCGCAGCCGTCGATGCCGAGGCGGCGGAACCGGCGGCTGACTGCAGCACGGAGACCTGGCGCGCCGCGTTGCCGGCCAGCTCGGTCATCGATGCCGCGATCTCTTCCATGCCGGCGGTGACGTCGCCTGCAGCGCGCTCGCTCGTGGAGCTCGCGTGTGACAGCTGGTCGCTCATGGCGGCGAGGTCGGTGAGCAGCGCCGTGTCACGCGTCGCGCGCTGGGCATCGACCTCGGCCTGGGCGAGACGGGTCTGCTCGCGTGCGCTCAGGTCGCTGATCATCTGCCCGAAGGCCTGGCCGAGTTCATCCTGGTCGCCACGGATCGGCGCATCCACCTCGAGGTCACCCTCGGCGATGCGCGTCGCCACCAGCGCCATGGCCGATGCGCTCTCCGACATCGCCAGCATGGCGTGCCCGAGCGTGTCGCCTGCTGCCGCCGGCACGACCTGGTGCGTGGTGTCACCCACCGCGATGCGTGCGGCGTGGTCACTCGTCGACTGCACGTAGGCGACGAGGTCGGCGAAGGTCCGCTCGGTGGCGGCGACCTCGTCCCGCGCGCCGTCGTCCCAGCGATCAGTGGTCGCGGCGCGGGCGCGCGCCTCGGCGATGTCACCGACGGCGAGCGCCTCGGCCGTGCGGCGCAGGCGATCGGTCGGACGCACCACGGAGCGGGTGATGAGCCACGCTGCGAGGGTGGAGAGGAGGGCGGCGATCGCTCCGACGACGATGGTCAGCACCTTGGCGCGGTGGCTCGTCGCATGCTGCTCCCGGAGGCGTGCGTCGCCGTTCTTCGTGAGCGCGACGTTGAAGCGCTCGGCCGCCGCGTCGTAGCGGTCGATGCCCGCGAGGAACCGTTCGCGGTACAGGCCGCGCGAGCCCTCGCGCTCCGCGTCGCCGCTCACCGTCTCGGCGCGGGAACGATCCATGACCTGCTGCTGCACCTTGAGCAGCGCGGTGCGCTGCTCGGCGAACGCCGCGAGCTCCTTCGACGCGCTCGACGGCACCACGGCGCGCAGGAGCTCGAACTGCTTGGCGTCGCGTGCGTGGTCCTCCGTCACCTCGGCCGCGAGGCTGTCCTGCGCCGTGAGGTCGCCGTCGATCACGTACGCGTGCTGCGCGGTGTCGTGCCCGGTCTCCTGCATGCTCGTGCGCAGCGACGCCAGCAGCGTCATCGCGCGGGCATCCTTGTTGAACAGGCGGTCACCGCCCGTCGCCACGCCGTTGATCGAGACGATGCCGATCGCCGCGACCACCACGAGCGCGACGATGCCCACCAGGAAGCCGAGCATGAGGCGCGGAGCGAGCGAAATTCGACGAGGAGACAACCGGAGATCCTTCGTAGGTGAGACAATGCTCACCCTCCGTCGACCTGAACCTACTTAAACCTTAGTTCCATTCTGGGATGAGGTCTGCGGGCAGACGCCCGCGTGTAACTGCGCCGCGCCGTGAAAAACTTCCGGCATGGCATTCGTCTCCACCCATCTCGTCGCGTTCGTCGCGGCACTGGCGACCGCGGTCGGCGGGGGAGCTGACGCAGCTCCGGATGCGGCGTCACTGGTCGCGGCCCGCACCTACACGCCGCCGCCCGTGTATCCCGTCCTCTCCGACCTCAAGCGCACGGGCATCGAGGGCACGAATCCCTCGCTGGCGCAGAAGGTGCTCGGCTACGACGCGTGGGTGACGGCGCACGGGGGGCCGCCCGACACGCTCATCCTCGGCACCTCGCGCAGCGTGATGCTCGACCCGGCCGAGATCGCGCGCCGCACGAAGGCGACCGCCTACAACGCCGGCATCTCCAACGGTGCCGCACGCGAGTTCCTGACCATGACCGGCTTCGCCGACCTGCGTTCGCCGGGGCACCTGCCGCAGCTGGTGCTGCTGCTCGACGTCGAGAGCTTCGACGGCCGCGCCACCACCCAGCGCGTGCGTGACTACCAGCAGCGCATCGTCGTGACGCGCGCGGCGTGCGCCGACCCGGCCGACTGCTCGGTCGCGTGGATGCGCTCCGCCCGATCGATCGCCGCCGACGCGCGGGCCCGCCAGAACGGCGGGCGACCCTACCGCGAGACACAGCTCCCCAACGGGAAGCAGATCAACGGCGTGCTCGACAAGCTCGAGCGCCAGGGCGCCGATCTCGGGGCGCTGCAGGACCGCCGCATCGCCGAGCGGGTGCGGTCGTACACGCAGGCCACCGCGACGGAGGGGGCCAACCCCTACGACCACCTCTACCCGATCCCCAAGGAGCACTTCCGGCGGTTCCTGCAGCTCGCCAACGCGCGCGGGCAGGAACCGATCATCGTGCTGACCGGCATGCTCCCCAAGTGCATCCGTATCTGTGGTCCGGCGGGGTGGAACGCACGGCGGGCCGAGGTGCGGGCCTACCTGGCGGCACTCGGCACGCGCTACGACTTCACGTTCGCCGACCTGTCGTTCCCATCGACGTGGCGAGGTTCGAGCGCCGACTTCTTCGACGAGATCCACCTCCGACCCTCGGGCGCGTCGAAGGTCGTCACCAAGCTCATCGCACTCGGCGCGTTCCGCCGCGGCACGAACGCCGGATGATCGACGTCAGCTGAAGGGGCCCGCGTGGCCCGCGTCGAGCGCGGCCGTGGCGGACGGGCCGACGATGGTTCCCTGGGTGTCGGGGTCGACCATCTGCGGGTACACGCGCTGGAGCAGGTACGTGTAGCTGCTGAACCGCTCCGAGTAGGTGAGCGCGCGCTCGCCGAAGCGCTGGAAACCGGCGGGCATGCGGCCGGTGACCATGATCGCGAACCACGCAAGGATCACCACGACGTAGAGCGCGATGCCATACCCGAAGGCCACGAACATGGCGGGGATGGCGAGCAGGGTGCGGAAGAACGACGACAGCCTTCCCTGCACCTCCTCGCGCGGCACCGGCATGTGGAGCGTCACCTCGTACGCCTCCTCGTTGTCGAACGGCGGCCATCCGTTCGTCAGCAGCAGCACGTATGCCGACACGCGCGTGGAGTAGGCCTGGTACCCGACGAGGAAGTCGTAGGTCGCCTTCGGCGTGCGGCCCGTGAAGATCGCCACGACCCAGTGGCCGATGAACATCACGGAGGCCCCGATGCCGTAGAGGTACAGCCACACGAGGTGGGGGATCACCAGCAGCGGCCGGAAGAAGACGGTCAGGCGCGAGCGCGTGAGGTCGGGACTGAACGAGAGGACGGGCTGCGTGGGTTCCATGCCGCGCTCCTACCCATCCGGGGTGAACCTGCGCGCCAGTGGCCGTCGCCCCGCGAATTCGCGGTAGGATGCACCATCCGACCGACCCGCCTGGAGGCGACCGCACGTGGCACGAGAGCTCTTTGGAACCGACGGCATCCGTGGCGTCGCCAACCGCGAAATCACGTGTGAGCTGGCGCTGGCCATGGGCCGAGCGGCGACCCTCTGGGTCGGGCCCAACGCCCGCAACGTGCGACACCCGCGCGTGGTGATCGGCCGTGACAGCCGCCGCAGCGGCGCGATGCTCGAGGCCGCGTTCAGCGCCGGGGTGTCTTCGGTGGGAGGCGAACCCGTCTCGCTCGGCATCATTCCCACGCCGGCCGTCGCGATGATGGTCGAGCTCGAGCGCGCCGACCTCGGCGTCGTCATCAGCGCCTCCCACAACCCGTTCCACGACAACGGCATCAAGCTGTTCGGCGGCAACCAGCGCAAGCTGAGCGACGAGCAGGAGGAGGAGATCGAGGCGCTGCTCAAGGTCGACGTGCACGTCGGTGTCGACGGCGCCGACGTCGGGTGGTTCTCCCGCCGTGACGACGCCCGTTCGCTCTACGCGGGTGAGATCGTCGATCGCCTCGCCGACGTGATGGATCCGCGCGTGAAGGACCTGCGCATCCTCGTCGACTGCGCGAACGGCGCGGCCTGGCCGTCGGCCGGCGTCGCCTTCCAGCGCGCGGGCATCACCACGATCGACTACATCGGCACCGCGGCCGACGGCATCAACATCAACCGAGGCTGTGGCTCGACCGACCTCGGCCTGCTGTCGCGCACCGTCGTCGACGGCGGCTACGACGTCGGCGTCGCCTACGACGGCGATGCCGATCGCCTCGTCGCGGTCGACGAGCTCGGCAACGAGATCGACGGCGACCGCGTGATGGGCCTGCTCGCGCTCGACCTCAAGTCGCGCGACGCGCTCGACGGCGACCAGATCGTGGTCACCACGATGAGCAACCTCGGCCTGCACCGCACGCTCGGCGCCGCCGGCATCACCGTGCACACCTGCGACGTGGGCGATCGCTACGTCGTCGCGAAGATGCGCGAGACGGGAGCGGTACTCGGCGGCGAGCAGTCGGGGCACCTCATCTACACGGGCGTGCAGACGACCGGTGACGGCATCGCCGCCTCGCTGCTCTTCCTGTCGGCGCTGGCGCGCACCGAGCTCCCCGCCTCGAAGGCCGTGGCGCAGATCGAGCGCCTGCCCCAGCTGCTGCGCAACCTGCCCGTGAAGAACAAGGCCGGGCTCGCCGACAACGAGCGCATCGCGGCCGAGGCCGCGCGCGTCGAGGCCGAGCTGGGCGACGCGGGCCGGGTGATGCTGCGCAAGTCGGGGACCGAGCCGCTCGTGCGCGTCATGGTGGAGGCACCGACGACCGAGCTCTGCGAGCAGTACGTGGGCGAGATCTGCGTGGTGGTCGAGGAGGAGCTCGGGGCGGCGCTCGCGACCCACTGAACCTCAGCCGCCGCCGCGACCGCCGGAGCCGCCGACCGCGAGTGGCCCGCGTCCTTGGGGGACATTGCCCTCGGGGCACGGCTGCTGCGGGTCACGTTCGGAGTGGCAGTACCAACGCGCCATCCACAAGCCCGTGCCTGAAGGGTCGCCCGGGCCGGTCTCCACCCGGCCGTCGGGGTGCACGTAGAACCAGCTGATCGGTGCGCCGAAATCGACACCGATCGAGCTGTTCGAGTGCGCAGCGGTGTAGAGATACCACTGGTCGCCACCGGCCAGGGCGGTGTTGCCGTACAAGCCCGGGAGCAGGCTGAGGTCTGCACCGGCGTTCATGACGACGGCTCGCGCCAAAGGTACGCGCCCATAGGGTGACGGCACGGCTTGGACCCCGAGGTTGAGTTCGCTCCGATCGACGTTCTCGAATCGCTTGCTGATCGACATGTCGAGTTGCGGGTCGCTGCATCGCTTCCGGCCAGCCACGGTCGAGCACGAGATGTACCTGAAGTAGTGCACCGTCGCCTGGTGGATCGGCACGGTCACGCGCGGACGGCGGAACACGAGCACGGCGCTCGCCGTGCGTCCCTCCTCTACCTGCAGGACGCCGTCGACCGGCTTAGTCCGCGAGGTCCAAGGCTCGAATCCCTGTGGCGTTGAGCAAGAGAGGTGGTATCGACCTACCGGCAACGCCGCGGGGCTGATCCAGCTTCCGCTGCTCGTCGTCTGGATGGGCGTTACGGCGCTGGAGCTGGTGAGGCTGCATCGTGCGGCGACAGGTTGCACCGTCATCTGCTTGGCCCACCGGGGGGCGAGGGCATATGCCTTCACGTCGCGATCGGCCGTGGCCCCGATGCCGCTCGGTTCGGGATCGGAAGCTGCGTCTCGCGATCGCAGTCGTCGATGGGCACGCGATCATCGGACTGCTCGGGCGCGAGGCAGGTGCGAACCGCGACGATACCTCCGGTGCCACGGGTCGCAGAATCGGTCGACGCGTCGAGGACATAGGTGCGCGTACCCCCGGGGCCCCCCGAGACGACGATGTGGAGCGCGAACCAATCAGGCACGCGGCGATCGGCGTCCTGTGGAGCGAGTCCGTCGATCGGTGAGTCGATGCCACGCGCGGTTGCCGTCACCCGGAAGGTGAGCGGGGATCCCTGGATGCGCTGGGTGAGCCATGGCTGGCCAACCAGCAGCGACGTCACGTCGCACGGTCCGTGGTTCGGGAGGTACGACTCGCGACATGCGACCGTGGTCTGTGCCCATGCTTGGCTTTCCGAGAGGTGTTGTACGGCAGCGCGTGCCACCTCGACACGCATGCGACGGACATCGGCGTCGTTCAGTGTTCGCGCCGACCGTGCGAGCAGAATCGTCGCTGCACCCGCCACGAGCGCGAGGATCACCCCGGCGATGATGACCTCGACCATGCCGAAGCCCGCTTCGTACGATCGTGAGTGCCTCAGCCGCATGCGACCTCCCACGTTCCGCCGGAGCCGCACTCCTGACCTGCCTCCTGGAGGTCATTCGCCTGCCAACCCTCGATGACCGGGGTCCACGGCGGCGGATTTCGAACCAGGCGCGGATTCCAGGCATAGGATCGTTCGTCATAACCGGTCGATCCTCCGCCCGGCCACGACCAGCGCAGCACCGGCGATTCTGCCGACGCGATCGAACCGAACATCTCGACCTTCCCGCACCCGACGCTGTCGAGTTGTGCGACCTCGGTGCGCAGACCGCGATCGATCGTCATCGCTCCGCGCGCAGCGATGATCGCCGCGTCGATGCGCGCGACGCACGGCCTCGTCGAGACGACCACGTCACCCTCGGTGTACAGGCCGATCGATGCACGCGAACCGGTGCCGACGAGGTCTCCGTCGACGCGGATCTGGCCACGATCGGCCGACAGTGGGTCGGACGCGATGGTGACACGGCCGGTGGTGTGGCCGGATACCACCACGTTGCCATCCACGAGGACAGCGATCCCCTCGCCGATCGACTTCGTCACGCCCCCGACGACGATCGTGTCGCCGGCGAGGCGCACGCGTACGTCGCCGCCCCCGATTGCGTTGACGACCATCACGCCGTGTCCCCCCGCTGCCGTCGCCGTTCGAATGCCTTCGAACGTGGTCTTGACGACACCGAGGTTCCAGCGAGTACCGTTGGCGATCCTTCGGCAGGCGGAGGGTAGGGAATCGGCCACGATGCCGCTGCTGACGCTGATTCGAGCAAACTCACCCGCGCAGTCGATGCGGGCGCCGGGCACCAACCCGACCGCGATGCCGCTGGTCGCGCCGATGCCATTCGAATGGACGGGGCCGGTGATACGCGCGCCATCGTCGAAAGCGATCGGTCCGTCGGTGAGCAGCTGGAACTGTTGGAATCCGCCCGGTGTGAAGTTCACGCGGGAGGTCGACACGCCGCTCGAGGTGCGCCCGTCGCTCGCCCCCTGCCACGCCCTGATCCAGATCGTGACCCCGGACGTGGTTCCGGCGCCGGGCCCGGTCACGCG
>JAOPYW010000336.1 GCA_025964405.1 Thermoleophilia bacterium
TCACGCACGCGCGCGGCACCTCGATCATGGTGCCGATCTCGAAGGCGTTGGAATCCTCCTCCATGCCGCGCTCGGCCTGCACGAAGCGAATCACCGCGCGCACGTGCGAGGCGACCGCGTCGAGCTCCGCCGCAGTGCCCACGAGCGGAATCATGATCTCCGGCCGTGCGTCGATGCCGCGCTCGCGACAGTCGAACGCCGCCTCGACGATCGCACGCGCCTGCATGCCGTAGATCGCCGGGTAGGTGATGCCGAGCCGGCACCCGCGGTGCCCGAGCATCGGGTTGGTCTCGTGCAGGTTGTCGACGGCCGCATGGATGGCGGAGACGCTCATGCCGGTCGCCTGCGACAGTTCCACGAACCCCGCATCGGTCTGGGGAAGGAATTCGTGCAGCGGGGGATCGAGCAGGCGCACCGTGACGGACAGGCCGTCCATCGCCTCGAAGATCGCCGCGAAGTCGGCGCGCTGCTCAGGCAGGAGTCGATCGAGCGCCTCGGCCCGCCGCTCGTCGCTCGAGGCGAGGATCATGCGCCGGAAGTTGAGCACCCGGTCGCCCTCGAAGATCATGTGCTCGGTGCGGCACAGGCCGATGCCCTCCGCACCGAACGTGCGCGCCACCCGTGCGTCGCGCGGCGTGTCGGCGTTCGCGCGCACCGCGAGGCGGCGGGTCTCGTCGGCCCAGCCGAGGAAGTGCTCGAACTGCCCGGTCAGGCCCACCGGCAGGGTCGGCACCTGTCCGGCGATGACGCTGCCGGTCGTGCCGTCGATCGAGAGCCAGTCACCCTCACTGAAGATCTGGGTGCCGACGCGGATCTTGCGACTGTCGAGGTCGATGGCGAGGTCGCCACAGCCACACACGCACGTGATGCCCATGCCGCGTGCCACGACGGCCGCGTGGCTCGTCATGCCGCCACGCGCCGTGAGGATGCCGCTCGACGCGATCATGCCCTCGATGTCCTCCGGGCTCGTCTCGTGGCGCACGAGCAGCACGTTGCCCTTGCCGTGGGCCGCGAAGCGTACGGCCGTCGCCGCGTCGAGTGCGATGCGACCGCTCGCCGCTCCCGGCGACGCCGGCATGCCGGTCGCGAGCACCTGCACCTTGGCGGCCGGGTCGAACGACGGGTGCAGGAGCTGGTTGAGGCTCGATGCGTCGACACGCAGCAGCGCCTCGTCCTGCGAGATGAGGCCCTCGCCCACCATGTCGACCGCGATCTGGATCGCCGCGGCCGCCGTGCGCTTGGCGCTTCGGGTCTGGAGCATCCAGAGCTGGTCGTGCTGCACGGTGAACTCGACGTCCTGCGAGTCGCGGTAGTGCAGTTCGAGCTGCGCGCACGTATCGGCCAGCTGGCGGAAGGCGTTCGGCATCATCGCTTCGAGCGTGGTTGCCTCGACCTCGGCGTCGTCGAGCGCGGCGGCGTTCGTGATCGGCTGGGGCGTGCGGATGCCGGCCACGACGTCCTCGCCCTGCGCGTTGCGCAGGAACTCGCCGTACAGCGCGCGCTCACCGGTGGCGGGATTGCGCGTGAAGGCCACGCCCGTCGCGCAGTCGTCGCCCGCGTTGCCGAACACCATCGCCTGCACCGTCACCGCGGTGCCGAGCGAATCGGGAATGTCGTGGTGGCGCCGGTAGACGATCGCGCGATCGCTCGACCACGACTGGAACACGGCGGTGATCGCCTGCCACAGCTGTTCGCGCGGTTCGGTGGGCACGTCGATGCCGGCATGCTCGCGCACGATCTCGCGGTACGTGGTCACGAGCGAGCGCAGGGTGTCGGCGTCGAGCTCGTTGTCGTGCTCGACCCCGGCGGCCTGCCGCGCGGCGTGCAGCGCCTCCTCGAAGTGCTCGACGTGCACGCCCATGACGACGTCGGCGAACATCTGGATGAAGCGTCGGTAGGCGTCCCACGCGAAGCGCGCGTCACCCGACGCGGCAGCGAGACCCTCGACCGTCTCGTCGTTGAGGCCGAGGTTGAGCACCGTGTCCATCATGCCCGGCATCGACACCGGTGCGCCGCTGCGAACGCTCAGGAGCAGGGGAGCCGTGCTGTCGCCGAGCCGCTTGTCGAGTGCACCCTCCACCTGCGCGAGTGCGGCCTCGACCTGGGCGTCGAGCGCTGCCGGGTAGACCCCGTCGGTCTCCGCGAACTGCGAGCAGACCTCGGTCGTGATCGTGAACCCGGGCGGCACCGGGATGCCCATGCCCGCCATCTCGGCGAGGTGCGCCCCCTTGCCACCGAGCAGACGCGTGCGGTCACCCGCGATGTCGTGCTGCGGCGCGTTGCCGGCGAAGCCGTAGACGAGCGGGGAAGACGTGGTCTGGGACATGACACGTACCTCGAGAGGTCGGGGGAGTCGGGACCGAGCCGACTCTATGCAGACGGGTCGGCGCCATGCTGCATTGTGCCCGCGCAATCCCGCATCCAGTCACGAAAACTGTGTCAATCCTGCTCGGCGCGCGCCTCCGGGAGCCACTCGGTGATCTGCGCGATGCGCGTGCCGTGCGACGGATGCGTGCTCAGGTACTCCGGCGGCTCGCCGCCCTTCGAGCTGGCCTGCATGCGCTTCCAGAACGCCACCGCTTCGGCCGGCTCGTACCCTGCGCGCGCGAGGTAGATGAGCCCGATGTGGTCGGCCTCGCTCTCCTGGCTGCGCCCCCACGGGAGCTGCAGCCCGAACTGCGCGCCGGCGCCGAGCAGCGTCGCAACCTGCTGGTAGCGCTGGGGGTCGTCAGCGAACGCACCCGACGCCGCCGTCACCGCACGCTTCGTGAGCTCCTCGCGGAAGATGCGCTCGGCCCCGTGCTCCGCCGTGGCGTGCGCGACCTCGTGCCCCATCACCGTCGCGAGCCCGGCGTCGCTCTTCGTCACCGGCAGGATGCCGGTGTAGACCACGATCTTGCCGCCCGGCAGGCAGTAGGCGTTCACCTGGTCGCTCCGCAGCAGCGTCACCTGCCAGTCGAAGTCGGGCTTGTCCTTGCCCGCGACCGCGATGATCTTCTGCGCGACCCGCTGCACCTGCTCGTACTCCGGACCCGAGGCGACCACGTTCGCGGCCTCCGTCTGCAGCGTCTCGTCATAGACCTGCAGCCCCAGTTGCGCCTGCTGGGTGTCACTCATCGACACCCGCTGCGTGCGACCGGTGATCGGCGTCTTCTGCTCCTCACCCTGCGCGTACGTGAAGATTGCCGCGCCCACCGCGAGCACGATGCCCACGATCGCGCGCACCGCCAACGACCGGCCTCGCCCGCCACCCTCGCCTGCCGCCATCCCGAATCCCCCTGCCGATTCCCTGCCACGTACCCGTGCCGCCGACGGCCAGTCAATCCGAACTCCCGCGCCGTGTCACGGGGCGCCACCCCGCCTGCGTCGATTTCCACACATTTCACCTCTCTACGGGAGACCCAGCGCGCGGGCGAGGTTGCTCCCGCGCGTGGCGGGCAGCTGCAGGTAATCAGACCTGATTGCCACCGAAAGGGCACACCATGCTCACCATCATCCTAATCGTGCTCCTCGTCATCCTGTTGTTCGGCGGATTCGGCTGGAGCCGTCGCGGACGCGGCCGCCTCTAGGGTCGCGCGATTGTGCGCTGCGGGGCGGGGGTAGGCGCGAAGCATGCTTTCCCTCGCGCCGCCGCTCCTCGCGGCATCCGTCACCCACACGCTCGCCGTCGTCCTGCACGTCGTCGCGATTGCCGCCTGGCTCGGCACCGTGCTCGTCTTCGCGATCTACGGCGGCCGCGCGCGCGTGACCCGCAGCGCCGAAGCCTCGGTGGCGCTCTTCCGCCGCCTGGCGGTCGTCAACCGAGCCGTCGCGCTCCCCGGAGCATTCCTCGCCTTGCTGGCCGGCGGCTACCTCATCCACGACGCGGGCCAGTCGGTCACCGACCATTGGTGGATCGGTACGGGCATCGGCGCGTGGATCGTCTGCTTCTTCGGCTCCACCATGTCGCGCGGCAGCGAATGCGTGCGTATCGGCACGCTCGCCGGGGAGAAGGGCTCCGATGACGAAGACGTGCAGTGGCGCATCCAGCGCCTGGTGTTCCTCGCGCGCGGCGAGACCCTCCTGCTCGTCGTGGCCCTCGTGGTGATGGTGGTGCAGCCGGCATGAAGCGATTCTGGGGAGCAGTGGGCGCAGCGGTGGTCGTCGCGTCAGTCAGCGCGGTGACCGTCACGTCGCAGGCGGCCACGCGCGCGACGGCCGTGTCAGGCGCGAAGGCGGTGCCGGCGTTCCGACTCGCGCCACTGGCACCGAGCTTCGACGGCCCGACGTGGATCGGCGGCGCCGGTGACGGCACCTCGGCGCTCCTCGTGGCCGAACAGCGCGGCCTCGTCTGGCGCGTCGCCGGTGGCACGAAGCGCGTGGCGCTCGACCTGCGGCGGGTCACGCGCGTGAACGGGGAGCAGGGACTGCTCGCCGTGGCCATCGACTCGAAATTCAGCTCCACCCACCGTGTGTTCGTCTACCTGGTGCTGCCCACCGGGGTCGGACAGGTGCGGTCGTACCGCTTCGCGAAGGGCCGCGCCGTGAGCGGATCGGGGCGGGTCGTGCTCAACGTGCCGCTCGCTCCGCCCGTGGCGGCGAACCACAACGGCGGCCAGCTCTGGTCGCGCGCCGATGGCACGCTGTGGCTCTCGGTGGGCGACGGCGGCGACGGCGGCGACCCCGAGGGCAACGGCCAGGACCTCGGCGTGCTCATGGGCAAGCTGCTGCGCATCCGGCCGAAGCCGAACGGTGGCTACACCGTGCCGCCCGACAACCCGTTCGTCGGCCGCGCGGGCGCGCGAGGGGAGATCCTCGCCCTGGGGCTGCGCAATCCGTGGCGCTTCTCGATCGACGCCCCGTCGGGGAACGTGTGGATCGGCGACGTCGGCCAGGGCGAGGTCGAGGAGATCGACGTCGTGAAGGCGACTGCGCTCGGCGGCGTGAACTTCGGCTGGGGGCGCATGGAGGGCAACGCGGTCTACAACGGCGCCGTCGCCCTGACATCCGGCACCCGGTACGTCGCGCCGCGCATCACCTACACGCATGCGAGCGGCGGCTGCTCGGTGACGGGCGGCGTCGTCTATCGCGGGCCGGTCACGTCGCTGCGCGGGCACTACCTCTACGCCGATTTCTGCCAGGCGAAGGTGACGGCGTACAACCCGACGACGCGACGCTCGACGATCACCGCGACGCCATCGGGCATCGTGTCGTTCGGTGTGGGAGCGGGCGGCAACGTGTTCGCCGTGTCGCAGCAGACCGGCAGGGCCTACCGCATCGCGGCGAAGTAGCTCGGGGTCGCGCTACTGCGCGAGGTCGGCGAGCATCGTGCGCCGTGCGATCTCCATGCGCAGGGGCAGCCCGGCGTTGGAGTAGGCCGGGAACGTCTCGCCGCCCGGGAGGTTCTTCGCGACGCGGAGGCCCCGCAGCACGCTCACGAGCCGGCGGTTGAGCGCGGCCTGTCCGAAGCGGTTGCGGTACTGCGTCATGAGGTTCACGTCCTCGACCCCGTCGCGCATGCGCTCGAGGCGGATCGATCCGACCGGCTGCGCGAGCGGGCTCGTGAGGCCGAGCTCCGGACGGATCGGCGGGTAGAACAGGCTGCCCCATCCGTTCGACACGACGCCGTGAGGACCCATGTTGTCGTGGTCGCTCGACTTGGTGCCGACCCACGACAGTGGCGCGTCCCAGGGGTTGCGCACCTTCGTGGTCTCGATCGGGTCGATCCAGCGGTTGCTCACGGCGATGAACCAGCCGTCGAACTCGTCGCGCCCGAGCGGCCAGAACATGAAGCGCGCATCCGTCGCGGGTGAGTCGATCGAGAGCTGCGGCACCTGGCTCGAGCCGAGCGGCAGGTCGTAGGTCCACTTCTCGCCGCCGCCCTTCTGCACGGTGTTGAGGCGGTCGATGATCTCGCGGCTGCGGCTCAGGCCGACGGCCTTCTGCGCCTTCGTCGTGGCGAAGCCGTAGGAGCGGAAGTACGGGGCGATCCACCCGTCGAGGTCGTCGGAGCCGCCGTCACGCAGCACCGTGTTCGACGAGACCTGCCCGGGCTTGGTCGCACACTTGTGCACCTTGCGCGCGGCTCGGCCCTTGACCCGCACGGTCACGGCTTTGCAGTACTTCTTCACCCCCGCGACCATCGGCCACGTCGTGCCGAGCACCTTCACGCCCGGCGCGTTCTCGTGCACGAGCGTGTTCACCTTCGGCACGACCGTGTTGTTCTGGTGGCCATCGGGCTCGTCGAACGGGTTGAGGAAGTACGTGCGGTGGTCGACGAGCTGCGACGTGGTCCACTGCGCCGCGACGTTGCGGATGAACGACGTCGCCTTCGCGGTGTCGCCCAGCGTGTCGTCGAATTTCGTGGCCTTGGTCTTCTGGTCACGGATCTCGTAGTCGGGCTGGTTGCAGCGCGCCGTCGCCTGGTTGGGCATCAGCGCCACCGGCACGCCGCCGGGCTTGCCGTCGGCCCACCACGGCATCTGGTCGAAGACCTTGAGGTAGCCGTCGGCGGCGCTACAGGTGTAGGTGCCGTCGGCCACGGGATAGGCCCGCTGCCAGTGCGTGGGAGCCGCGCGATGGCGTGCCAGCATCCACAGCGTGCGGTACGTCTGCTCGTAGTTCTCCTGGGCGTCTCCCACGGGAGCGATCGCGCGGTACCACGACGGGTTGAAGTTGAAGAGCACCTTGTAGTTGCGCGGATCGTGGGGGGTGATGGCCGGGTCGCTCGCGCCGGTGCCGTCCTTCGTGTCGACCACGTTCACGGAGAAGGGCACGTTCGCGACGACGCCCGCGGGGCTCGTGACCTGGATGGTGCCCTGGTGCACTCCGGCCGGCATGCCGATCGGCAGGCTGACCACGAACACGAACGCCGACCACTGTCCGCCGACCGCCTGGAGCTTGCCGGCGTCGAACGTGGTCACGTCGCCGAGCTGGGGCGGGAGCGGATCCTCGAACTGGCCCGTGCGACCGCCTGCCCCGCTCGACGGGCGCGTGATCGTGACGTTCTCGACACGCAGCACCTGGGTCCACTTCACGAGCCAGCTGTCGGAGCCGGCGGTGACCGCGGCGGCCAGGCGCGTCGTGGTCGGAACCCTGATCGCGAGCTGGAAGGCTTCCTCCTCGCCGGGCTGCGCGACCATGTCCTGCGGCTGCACGGGACCGACGAGGTCCCCGCGCACGGCGCCCGGGCGTACTTCCTCGGTGAGGAACAGGGTGCGGGTCTCGACGGCGGCCTGGGCGTGCGCGGCGTGCACGAGCGCGGCGACCGCCACGACCACGAACACCAACGTCGACAGCACCATGCTGCGCCTGACCCGTCGCTCGATCTCCCCGATCCCCTCCATGCCAGTAGTTCGGTCCTGCGGCGCGGCCTGTCACGGCCAGTCGGGCCGTGGCCACCCGTTGGCCGGAAGCAGCGATTCGAAGGTCGTTTGGTCTCCGAGCAAGGTGCGCGGGAGGCATGCGAGCTATGCGACAATCCTGCGCATGCAGCTCCTCTTCAACTCGTATCCGTTCCTGCTGCTCTTCCTGCCGGCGGTGCTGCTCGGCTGGTGGGGCTCGCGAGCCAGCGTGAGCGGAATCGTGCGGCGGGTCGCGTTCAGCGCGCTGCTCGCCGGGCTCGTCGCCGTCGTCGCCGACCACGAGGGTTGGAAGACGACGCTCTACCTGGCGCCGCTCGTCGTACCCGCGCTGCTGCTCGGCTGGTGGGTGGCCGTCGACCGCCCGCAGTACCGCCTCGGGTTCCTCGCGTTCATGTCGTGGACCTTCTACGTGCTGTCGTACCACGAGGGCCTCAAGACGGGCATGGTGCTGCTGCCGCTGATGCTGCTCAGCACGACCGTCGACTACTGGGCCGGCAAGTCGATCCAGAAGGAGCTCGACGCCGGTCACGACAAGACCAAGAAGGCGAAGCGCGTCCTGATCGCGGCGCTCATCTTCAACCTCGGCCTGCTCGCGGTGTTCAAGTACGCCGGCTTCTTCGCCACCTCGTTCAACGAGGTCTGGGGCCTCTTCACGAGCGGCGGACCGACGGTGTCGATCCCCGACATCATCCTGCCGATCGGCATCTCGTTCTACACGTTCAACTCGATGTCGTACACGATCGACATCTACCGCCAGAAGGTGCAGCCGGCACGCGGCATGCTCGAGTACGCAGCCTTCGTCGCGCTCTTTCCGCACCTCATCGCCGGCCCGATCGTGCGCTACTCCGACATCGACCAGCAGCTGCGTAACCTGCACCACAAGCTCACGGGTGAGATGGCATCGCTCGGCCTCTGGTTCCTGGTCGTCGGCCTGTTCAAGAAGCTCGTGCTCGCGAACGCCCTCGCCACGCACGTCGACCGGCTCTACGCCCAGGCGGGTGACCTCGGCGTGCTCGGTGGCTGGGCCGCAGCGCTCGGCTACACGCTCCAGCTCTACTTCGACTTCAGCGCCTACTCCGACATGGCGGTGGGGCTCGCGCTGCTCATGGGGCTGCGCTTCCCGCAGAACTTCAACTCGCCCTACAAGGCGCTCAACCCGTCCGACTTCTGGCGGCGCTGGCACATCTCGCTCTCGCGCTGGCTCACCGACTACCTCTACATCTCCATGGGCGGCAACCGCGGCGGCAAGCTCAAGACCCTGCGCAACCTCTTCCTGACGATGTTCCTCGGTGGCCTCTGGCACGGCGCAGCCTGGGTGTTCGTGCTGTGGGGCGTCGGCTGGGGCGCCGCGATGGTCGTGCACAAGGTCGCCTCCGACGCCGGCTTCGTGCCGCCGTGGAAATGGCTGGCGCGCACGATGATGTTCCTGTTCGCGCTGATCATGTGGGTGCCGTTCCGCGCCGGCAACGTCGACCTCGTCAAGGCCGGAACGTCGTTCGACACGATGCGCCAGATGTTCGCCTCGATGCTCGGGCGCCACGGCCTCGGCCTCGGCCAACTGAGCGGCACCGACGCCAGCGGCATGGCGATTCCGCTCACTTTCATCGGGCTCCTCGCCGCCCTGCTGGTGTTCGTGAACGTCGCCCCCAACACGTGGGAGTTCAAGTTCCGACCCTCGCGCCGCCTCGCCCTCGCGACTGCCGTGCTCGCCGTCGCGGCCGTGCTGCAGCTCTCCGCGCCGAGCCCCTTCCTGTACTTCCAGTTCTGAGGCCGGGGAGCTGGTCCCGATGCCCGACATCGCCTACGACCACCCGGTAGGACCCAAGGCCGTCTTCACGGGCGACGACGAACGCGACGGCTCCGTCGCGGCCAACCCGTGGGGCACCGAGCCGCCGCGCCGCTTCGTCGCATGGCTCCTCAGCTCGCTCGTGCTGCTGCTCGCGATCGTGTTCGCGTTCGACTACTACGTCGATGCGACCGGGGTGACGGGGCGCGACACGAAGTGGAACGTGGTGGAGAACGCCAAGGACCGCACGATCAAGCTCGACTACTACGAGCGCCTCGAGGCGCATCCGCCCCAGACGGTGCTACTCGGCTCGTCACGGGTGATGAAGTTCGAGCCGTCGGTGGTGGAGGAGATCACGGGCGACCGCACCTTCAACGCGGCGGTCAGCGGCGGCACGCCGGAGGACGCCCTGCTGTTCGTGAAGCTCATCGCGCAGCGCCAGCCGACATCGTTCCCGCACCTCGTGTGGGGCGTCGACGTCGACGCCTTCCGCGACAAGCAGCTGCGCGACGGGCTGGCGCAGGATCCGCGCACACAGCAGTTCCTGTCGACGCGGCGCCGCGTGGCGAACACGGCGGCGATGGTCGGCACGCTCCTGGAGTGGCAGACGCTCAAGACAAGCGTGCAGAGCCTGCAGCGCGACGGGCCGGAGCCGTCGCGCGCGGCGAAGCGTACGTATGCGCCCGACGGGTTCCAGGAGTGGGAGCTGCATCCGGTGGCGCGCACCGCGTTCCAGTTGCGGCAGCAGGTGGCGACGGAGATGCGCCAGTACACGCAGGCCATCTTCGTGCGCGACGACTACACCGAGGTCGAGGAGGCACCCACCGACGACTTCCGGGAGCTGATCCGCATCGCGAACCGACACGGCGACGTGCCGACGGTCTTCCTGACCCCGTACCAGCCCGGCGCGAAGCGCTTCCTCGACGCGTACGACATCGACGCGCGCACGCGGGAGGTACGCGCCCTGCTGCAGCGCCTGCAGGGCGCCGGAGGGCTCCGCTTCGAGGTGGCCGACTTCACCGACGTGGAGCAGTTCGGGGGCGACCCGGCGCAGTTCTACGACGGGGTGCACATGACGACGGCCAACACCTCGGCGGCGCTGCGCGAGCTCGGGCGACGGGGCCTCCTCACCCGTCCCTGATCACGACCATGTCACGAGTTCGTGAATTGGGCTTGAGGCGCGCGGCGCGCATGCCGACGACGCGAGGGTGACTGAATTCGCGCCCGACCAAACCCACATCGACCTCCTCCACGGCATGCTCACGAGCATCGTGGGACACGACGGCAGTGACCTGCACGTGCGGGAGGGCGAACCACCCTTCATGCGCAAGCACGGCACGCTCATGCCGGTGCCCGAATTCGGCGTGGTCGACAGTGCGACCCTGACGGGCATCATCGGTGCCCTCACGGTGAAGCGCCCGACGCTGCGCGGTGAGTTCGAGGAGGCCGGCGAGGCCGACCTGTCGTACCAGGTCGACGGGCTCGCACGGTTCCGCGTCAACGTCTTCAAGGAGCGCGGCAAGTTCGCGCTCACGCTGCGCGTCATCTCCAACGAGGTGCCGCACATCGACAACATCGGCGTGCCGGCAGTCATCAAGACGCTCGCGATGACGCACCACGGCCTCGTGCTCGTTACGGGCGCGACCGGCTCGGGCAAGACGACCACGCTGGCCGCGATGATCGACCATCGCAACCGCAACTCGGCCGGGCACATCCTCACGATCGAGGATCCGATCGAGATCGTGCACCCGAACCACCAGTCGATCGTCTCGCAGCGCGAGGTCGGCACCGACACCAAGGACTTCGGTCAGGGGCTCCGGCGCGCGCTGCGCCAGGATCCCGACGTCATCCTCATCGGCGAGATCCGCGACGAGGAGACGATGCGCACCGCGCTCGCGGCGGCGGAGACCGGCCATCTCGTGCTCGCGACGCTGCATACGATCAACGCGCAGGAGACGATCGCCCGCGTGCTGGACCTGTTCCCGAGCGAGGCCGAGAGCCAGGCGCGCGCGATGCTCGCCGGTGCTCTCAAGGGCATCGTCTCGCAGCGGCTCGCCAAGACGATCGACGGCAAGCGGACCGCCGTCGTCGAGGTGCTCGTCAACACGGCGCGCATCGCCGACTGCATCACCAACCCGGAAGAGACCGCCAAGATCAACGAGGCGATGGGTGAAGGTGAGTACTACGGCATGCAGACCTTCGACCAGGCGCTGATCAAGCTGGTCATGGCGCACCGGATCAGTGAGGAGGAGGCGAGCCACCTCACCACCAGCCCGCAGAACTTCAAGCTGACGCTGCAGTCGGTCAAGGCCCAGGCCGGTGTGGATGCGAAGCACGCAGCCGCCGCGGCGCCCGCGCCGCAGGCCCAGGCTGCACCGTCCAACGCACCGGCGATGCCCGCCGTGCCGGGCCAGCCGCAGCCGCCGGCCGGCAGCTCCTATGCGATGCCGAC